>CAYFLM010000004.1:0-61948 GCA_964343925.1 uncultured Methylococcus sp. | reverse complement strand
AGTCAGTCAGTCAGGCTAGGGTGCGAGTGTTGAGCAGTTGTTTTGAGTGAGGATTAATCAATATGCATCAATGGATCAGAGTCACGGTATTCCTGGGGCTTTTCTTGAGTGGAGCATCGTGGGCTGATAGCGTACAGGTGGCCGTTGCCGCTAATTTTCAGAGCGCCTTGGAGTCCATCGCAAAGTCATTTGAGGCGGATACCGGACATAAGGTTGTAGCGATCTCAGGAGCAACAGGGAAGTTCTATGCCCAGATCACCAATGGCGCTCCCTTCGAAGTGCTTCTTTCCGCGGATCAGGACACGCCTAAAAAGCTTGAGGCCGAGGGCTTTGCCGTTCAGGGTTCACGCTTTACCTACGCCGTGGGTCGTCTAGCCCTATGGAGCAATAAGAGCCACTATGTCGATGGTGATGGTGCCATCCTGAAGACGGGTCATTTCGAACATCTCAGTATCGCTAATCCAAAGACCGCTCCATATGGTGCGGCGGCGCTGGAAGTGATCCGCAAGCTCAAGCTTGAAAAAAGCCTGTCTCCAAAGCTAGTTCAGGGTGAAAACATTGCTCAGGCGCACCAGTTTGTCGTCTCAGGCAATGCGGAGCTCGGATTCGTAGCGCTTTCACAGATCTATAAGGACGGGCAGCTTACCTCCGGTTCGGCCTGGTTTATCCCGGACAACATGTATCCGACGATTCGCCAAGATGCCGTCATTCTTCGCCCGGGAGCCAATAATCCTGCTGCAAAGGCCCTGCTCGATTATCTGAAGTCTCCCAAGGCACGCGAGATCATGGCAGGTTTGGGTTATCGGCACTAGGCACCTGATGAGGTCGGTCGATGGAGGGGATGATGCCACTGAGGCAGAGTGATCTCGAAGCTCTGGTCCTGACAGGGAAACTGGCCGTCACGGTGACCCTCATCCTGCTCCTGATAGGGTTGCCTCTGGCCTGGTGGCTCTGCAGGACGTCTTGCCGACTCAAGAGCGTCTTTGAGGCCTTGATTGCCTTGCCCCTCTTTCTTCCCCCTTCGGTCCTTGGGTTTTATCTGCTGATTGCCCTTGGGCCGCAGGGCCCCATTGGGGTCGTGACTCAGAAATTAGGCCTTGGGTTGTTGCCGTTTACCTTTGAAGGCCTTGTCGTGGGATCGGTCTTCTATTCATTGCCCTTTGTGGTTCAGCCTCTGCAGGCGGCCTTCAGCAGCATCAATCCACGGTTGATGGAGGCGGCCGCAACCCTTCGGGCGGGTCCCCTTGATGTCTTCATTACCATTATTCTTCCTTTGGCGCGCCCCGGGATTCTGACGGCGGCCGTCTTAGGGTTTGCCCATACCGTGGGTGAATTCGGAATTATCCTGATGATCGGTGGCAATATCCCGGGGCAGACCCGACTTGCCTCTGTTCAAATCTATGATCATGTCGAGGCGCTTGAGTATGGTGAGGCACACTGGCTTTCTGGAATGATGGTGGTCTTTTCGTTTTTGGTGTTGCTCATTCTCTACACCCTCAATCGTCAAAAGCCCTTTTTGTGGGGTAGGACGTGACGCAGGGTATCCTCCGAATTTCATTGACCCGTCACGTTGAAACGTTTGCACTGGATGTTGATCTCCAACTCCCAGGACGCGGGGTGACGGTTCTTTTTGGTGACTCGGGCTGTGGCAAGACCTCGCTTCTTCGAGGGATTGCAGGGCTTGACGGGAACATTCGTGGAAGACTGTCCTTGAACGACGACGTCTGGCTGGATTCCGATCAAGGGATTTCATTGCCGGTATCAAAGCGTCCGATTGGTTACGTCTTTCAGGATGCCGCCTTGTTTCCGCATCTGTCCGTTCGTGAGAATCTCGTCTACGGCATGCAGAGGGCTGGCGTGTCCATGGAGAGATCCGGATGGTCATCGATCATGAGCATGCTGAATCTTGATCCACTTCTCGCTCGTAGCCCCCTCCATCTGTCGGGTGGCGAGCAGCAACGTGTTGCCATTGCCCGGGCGATCCTGATGCGGCCTAAGCTTCTCTTGATGGATGAACCACTGGCCTCTTTGGATGCCTCCCATAAACGGGAATTCTTGCCTTATCTTGAAAGGCTGCATCAGGAACTGGATATTCCGGTGATTTATGTCACGCATGCCCCGGAAGAGGTGTTGCGTCTTGCTGACCATGTGGTTTTGATGGCTCGAGGACGCGTTAAGGCGACAGGATCATTGGATGCTCTCATGCCGCATCTGCTGTTAGATGGGGGGTTCGGCGATGAAGAAGGAATCATACTGAGCGGTACCATCAAGCGGCATTGTCCTGATGATGGGATCAGCCAGATTCAGTTTGAAGGGGGATGCCTCTGGATCCCCCTGAGCGAAAGACTGGAAGGCAGTGACATTCGTTGTCGAGTCTTTCCAGCCGATGTAAGCCTCGCCCTCCATAGGCCCGATGGCGTCAGCCTGCTTAATGTCTTGCCCGCGGAAATCAAGACTATCTCAGAGCGGAAAGTGGGGCACGACATGCTGATTCAACTGTCAGTAGGATCATCGAATGTCTATGCACGTGTTACGCGAAAATCGCTCAGAGAACTCGATCTTAAGACCGGTCAGATGCTTTACGTTATGATCAAGGCCACAAGTTTTGATCGCTGATACGCTTCTATTCCGAAATCCGCCGTGAGTTCCAACATCAATCCAAAGACCATGGTGACTTCTAAGTTACCCGATGTTCGCGAACTTCGAATCATTGATGCTACTTTTAGTATTGGTGGGTTGCTGGGGCGACTCTTTGAGCTTTTGACGGCGATCGAGGAGACCGGCTCCCTGATGGCCGCGTCAAAGCGGGCAGGCTTAAGCTACAAGGGTGCCTGGGACATGCTCGAGCGAGCGAGCCTTTTATCCCCCAGGCCGCTAATTGACAGGAATCCCGGACGGGGAGTTGATCGGGGAACCCGTCTGACTGAGACGGGGCGTGGACTTCTCGATATTCACCGTCGACTAGAGGCTCGAAAAAAGGGCATATTGCAGGTACTCAATCATGAGTTGTCTTCTGATCCGATCCTTTTGCAGTGGTATCGGCGACTGATTCTTCAGTCGAGCACCCGAAATCAATGGCGCGCCGAAGTTTTAAGCGTTAAAAGCGGGGTTGTCCGGAATGAGGTCAGCGTTCGGTTGCCCGGCGGTGCGATCATCGTTGCAAGCGTCAGTCGGGCGTGCTTAACCAAGTTAGCCCTGGACGTAGGCGCTCCCGTCACCGTCCTCGTCAAGACACCCATGGTTCATCTCATGATGGGAGCGGAGGGATATGTGGTCTCTGCTGAAAATCAGTTTGAGGGACTGATTACGGATATTGTTGGTGATGGGCTGTCCGTAGAGGCAATTGTCCAATTGTCTTCGGGACTTAACGTGATTACTGCGTTGTCGAATGATTTTTTTTCTGAAATGGATCTCAAGGAAGGGGCCAATGTCATGGTCTGCTTTGATGCAGATGCCGTCATTCTGGCAGCGGTTTCCTCTTAGTCGGCGGATCTAATTTTTCAAGTACAGGAATGTCAGATGAAGTCGAGTGCAAGGAATCAATGGACTGGAAAGGTAGTCAGTGTGCATTTGGGGGCGGTCACCGCAGAAATTTTGGTCAGCCTGAGTGGGGGAAGCGAAGTTGTGGCTTCAATCACGGTCGGTTCGGCCAAACGCCTGGCTCTTGAAAATGGCAAGGATGTCCTGGTTCTCGTCAAGGCACCCATGGTTATTCTGGCCCTGGATTTCGAGGGCTATGCCATTTCGGCCCGGAACCAACTTTCCGGTCAAATTAAGGAAATCAAGTCTGGTCCTGTCACGGCTGACGTGACTTTGAGCCTTTCCGGCGGGGATAGTGTGACGGCTTCGATCACTAGAGAAAGCTGTCAGACGCTCGGACTAACTGTGGGGAAGTCGGCAATCGCGCTGTTTAAATCTGGTTCTGTCGTGTTGGCGACCCGAACCTGAATTCGACGGTCGAATTGATCCTCGAGGCTGGGAATTATGAGCCAGATCGCGCAGCGGTATGGATGATGGTTCCGACGTGTTCGCCCCGAAGCGCCTCGGTCAATCTTCCAGGGATGAGCCCATTGATCATCTGGACATGGGACAAATGCCGCGCATTCGTCATCACTTCAATCATTGCGCGATCAATCGGTAAAGAACCAGGGTGAGCGAGAAGCTGATTTGCATGGATCTCGGCTATAAACTGAGGACTCTCCTCAGCACCGTTTCGGGGGTCGCTTGTGTAAATTCCGTCGACATCTTCAACGATGGTAAGTCCTGCAGCGCCTAGTGCATCAGCAAGGAGAAAGGCGCCGGTGTCTGCCCGATGCGGTGGAATCCGGGACCCTGGAAATTCATGGTGGTGATAAGGGGGATAGGCGCTACCGACGACCGCTCGCGCTGCTGCCAGATGAATGGCAAGTTGGTTGGCCAGGGTTGGATGTTCGACGTATGAAACGCCTTCAGGCGCCAATAGAGAGGCCAGAATGTGTCCATTTTGTCCTGCTTCACTCGCCGCGAGAGGCGCCAGTGACCCGACCGGTAGGCCTAGGTCCAGGCCGACACTGAAAAGATGTCGGGCACGAATGCCCGCCCCAGTGAGAATCAGCAAGCGGTGCTCCGGAAGGAGGCGCCTGATTTCGTCAACAATCGGAAGAATGGCCTCGGCTCCCCGATCCATGATGGATCTTCCCCCTATTTTGACAACCTGAAGCCAGGGTAGAAGGCGAATGGGTTTAACTCCCGCAACGGGCTGGATCAGCTGATTATTCAAAAGAGTCTGGCGTGCCAGTGGGGAAGAAACGTGTTTGGTCGTAGAAGTGTTTGCCATGTCTGGAATCTCAGGATGCAGTGATCAGGGTGCCAACATGTTCGCCGGCCAATGCACGGGTCAGGTTGCCAGGCTTAAGTCCATTAATGACCTGAACTTCTTGGACGTGTTGGGCTGCCTTAAGGAGTTCCAGCATAGGGAACTCAAGTATGGAATCATGCAGATTTAAAGTTTGCATTTCTTCCACTGAGATTTTGGGAATGAACGTTGCGTTTTTGGAAGTTTTTGGATTTTCGGTATAAAGCCCATTTTCGTCCTTCACGTAGATCATGGCCTTGCAACCAAATTGCTCTGCCATGAGGAAGCACCCGGCATCGGTACGATAAGGCGGAATTACGTTTTGAGCTGAAGGACGCATCCAAAGCTGGTAGGGGGGCATTCCGCTAAAAATTACGGCGCCGACTTCCGCAAGATACAGTGGAACAGCCGAAAGACCGGCACCATCGACCGCTGAAATACCATGTTGGGCCAACAGCTGCCCCAGCATGATTGCATTCTGGTCCGCCACAGATGCTCCTAACTGGGAGAGAACCCCTGCAGGAAGGTTTAAGCCCGCAGCAATCGAGTAGAGATGTCTTGCGCGGGTGCCAGCTCCAGTCCCAATCAGGAGTTTATGGAATTGACGGGCAGCCACGATTTCATCCACCAGTGGGTAAACCGCACTTCGGCCACGATCAATTACACTTTGGCCTCCGATCTTGATGACGCTGACATTGGGAAGAATTCGAAAGTCTGGGGCCTCATAGGCCGCCTCCAGCAGCTGATTATCAGTCAGTGATCGCTGCATAAGCAGATCTTCAAGATCAGCGGTTATCTGAGTCATGATGTCACCTAATCATCATCGTTGCGTTCATGAGAAGGGCACCATGCCTTGGTTACTCTCGTCAATAATGAAGAGGAGGCATAACCTAATTCGTTGCCCTCTGTGTTTACCATCGTTGATCCATATTTTCCCTACTACCTAGTGAAAGGTCTGAATTTGCGTTCGCATCTAGAGATAGTAGGGAGAAGTGATCCACTTGGCGAGGATTTGTGTGTTCTGATTAGGCAGGTAGGCATAGTCTTTCGAGAGATCCTTCCAAACCGACTCACCAACCAAAGGGGAAACCGTTCCTCCGATCATGTTGAAATACCATGCAAACGGATAACCAGCCTGGCTATCGTATTGGCCGATGAGTGTCGCAAGGGCTTTCCCCTTCTTTCCTTCGGGGCTTTCCAGCCGGGCTAATTTATTGGGGTTGTTTGAGACCACTTCGACATTTAGATTCTGTTCGCCATGGCGGCCGATCCGGCGGAAAAGTCGGAGACTCCAGTGTTGGCAGAATACGGTCTCTTGAGCAGCACTCGATGAGTTCCAGTCGCTCATGAAATGCTGCGCAGGGTGAATGCTCGATCGATGCCGGGCGAGTTCAGCCATGAAGATGCCGACATCTGTCTTACGCCGATAGACGTATTGGGGTGGCGCGATGTTGAAGGGGGCGACGGGAGCCGGTGCAATAGGGTCAATCAACTCCTCAAGGTCCTCAGGAGGTTCCTCGGGATCAATTAGATAGCGATTGGCGAGTTCTTGGGTCCTGTCGACTTCAATCTGAATGAAGTCCTCAGCGTTCGGTCCTGTTTCGATAGTGATGTAGACGCTTACGCCCACATGTTGAGTTACTAGAAAGTCTTCTTCGATACAATGATTCAGAAACGTCTCAAAGTCGTAGCCGCATTCAATGAGTGTTCTTTCTGCCCATTCGTTGATATCTAACGCAATCCGCTGACCATCTTGGGTGACTACGCCGCCAATGCGGTACCACTCATGCCCAACTCTTGCGACCCGGATTGTATATTCGGGAAAAGCCTTCTGAAGGCGCTCAACCAATTCATGATCGTCCTCAAAGGCAGGAGTCTCCTTACAGATCTTTTGTAGCCAAAGTCCATCGAGTAGGGGTTTATGGTCCTGTGGTTCGGGCATGGCATTACCTGAGTTTGGGATAACAACATAGATTTATACGCGCAATCTTTTGCTTAGCGCTTCAAAGGATCCTTAAGCAATTACCTTGCCTTTTTTACATAGAGGCTATCACCCATTTGTGATCGGCGCTTTCATGGCCGGGACGCCCATCCGCGCTGTTGCTCAAATCCCATCTAATTGTAGGAAAACTGACAAAGCGGGACCTAAGCCTCGGGGCGATGTCACGTTTTGAACAAGGTTTTCCGATGTGGGTGTATCAGAACGCTCTGAAAGAGCCAAGACTTAAGGAATTATCAAAAGCGGTGTGGATGGCATGCAAGGTGCTTTATCTTTAGTCGGGTCATAGAGGGATTCTGACGTGGATGATTATTTGATGCTCATACTAGGCACTGCCTTGGTCAACAATGTAGTGCTGGTGAAATTCCTCGGTCTTTGCCCCTTTATGGGAGTCTCGAAGAAGCTTGATTCGGCTATCGGTATGGGCCTTGCGACTACTTTCGTTCTTACGCTGACTGCCGTTGCCAGCTGGTGTATTGAGCACTTTATTCTCCTGCCGCTGGGCATCGGATTTCTTCGCATTCTCTCTTTCATCTTGGTGATCGCTGCCGTGGTTCAGTTCACCGAAATGTTTATCAAGAAAACCAGTCCGGTGTTGTATCAGGTGCTGGGGATATTTCTTCCACTCATTACAACCAACTGCGCGGTTCTTGGTGTTGCGCTCCTTAATATTCAGCAGCAATACGATTTCATCCATAGCGCGCTGTTCGGGTTTGGTTCAGCACTCGGTTTCACCATGGTGAT
This sequence comes from uncultured Methylococcus sp., assembly GCA_964343925.1. Lineage (GTDB taxonomy): Bacteria > Pseudomonadota > Gammaproteobacteria > Methylococcales > Methylococcaceae > UBA6136. The sequence continues at coordinate 54,371 of CAYFLM010000004.1, read as the reverse complement.
GGTGATATTCGCGGGCATTCGCGAACGTATCACCCTGATGGCTGTCCCGGATGCATTTGCAGGCGCACCGATTTCTTTTATTACCGCCGGCATTCTCTCCCTGGCATTTATGGGGTTTGCCGGATTGAATTCGCATTAAGCATCACGTAGAGGCAGTCATGTACATCCTCTTTGCCATCATTAGCCTGACCGGGATGGGTATGGGGCTTGGGTATCTTCTGGGTGCTGCGGCTCGTCGATTCAAGGTGGAGGAAAACCCGCTGATAGATGAGATCGAAGCCTTAATGCCTGGATCCCAGTGCGGTCAATGCGGTTATCCAGGATGCCGTCCAGCCGCAGAAGCTCTGGTCGCAGGGGACGCTCCACCAACGCTTTGCCCCCCTGGGGGGCGTGGCCTCGCTGAACAGTTGGCTAATATGCTCTCTATGGAACTTGATCTCAGTGGTGTTGAGGATCAGGTACCGATGGTTGCCCATGTCGATGAAAGCAACTGCATCGGGTGTACCCGATGCTATAAGGTTTGCCCAACGGATGCTCTTGTTGGGGCGCCGAAACAAATTCATGTGGTTGTTAGCGATGCCTGCATAGCTTGTGGTAAGTGTGTTGATGTCTGTCCGACCGAGTGCCTCAAGTTACAGCCGATCAAGGTGACGCTGAGGAATTGGCGCTGGCCCAACCCTTTGGCCGTCCCGGCCAAGGCGGCTTAAATGTTTTCGTTCAGTACTTTTTGGACGCCCGAGCAACCTCGTATTCGGGGAGGCGTGCATCCGGAACCCCGGAAAGAGGCGACATCAGGTAAGAAGATCGATCGACGGCTTCCTATGCCGAAGCTTTTGTACCTCTCATTGCTGCAGCATGTCGGACAGCCTGCCGAGCCTATTGTGCGGGTCGGTGATCGGGTGTTGAAGGGTCAGTTGATTGCGGTTGGCCAGGGGGCAATCTCTGCCGCAATTCACGCGCCAACCTCCGGGACAATTTTTGACATCATGGAATATCCCGCGACGCATCCATCAGCTTTGCCAACACCGACGATTCTTCTTGAACCTGATGGTGTTGACCAGTGGGTCGATGGGCCAGAAGAGATTGATCCTTTCGTGCTTTCTGCTGAGGAGATCAGTCGTCGTGTAGCTGAAGCCGGCGTGGTCGGCATGGGCGGGGCTGCCTTTCCTTCGGCCGTCAAACTCAATTTGGGTCGCAAAACGCAGATCAAGACTCTCCTTATCAATGGGGGCGAGTGCGAACCCTATCTGACCTGTGATGATCGCCTGATGCGGGAGCGCTCTAAGGAGATTATCGAGGGTGTGCGCATCATGATGCATGCGCTTCAGTGCGAAGAGGCTATTGTCGGAATCGAAGACAACAAGCCCGAGGCCTTCAGTGCCCTAAGCAAGGCCAGTAAGCCATTCGGCCAGATCCAGATCCGACAGGTGCCGACCCTTTACCCCATGGGCTGGGATAAACAACTGATCGGCTACCTGACGGGTAAGGAAGTTCCTGCTGGTGGTCGGACCGCCGATATTGGTGTCCTCATGCATAACGTTGCGACTGCCTATGCGGTTCAACAGGCGATTCGTTTTGGGCGGCCATTGATTAGTCGAATTGTCACGGTTAGTGGACAGGCGGTCTCAACACCCAAAAATATTGAGGCATTGATTGGGACTCCACTCCGAGATCTTCTCAAATATTGTGGTCTTGATGAAAGCAAGGCCAATCGATACATCCTTGGAGGTCCCATGATGGGGGAAACGCTCCCGGGCATCGATGTCCCTCTGGTCAAGGGAGGGTGCGGTGTACTGGCGCTTAGCGAGTCTGAAGTGGCAGCCTCAGATGCCAAGGCCTGTATTCGATGTGGGCGCTGTGTTACGGCCTGTCCGGTTGGGCTATTACCTCTTGAGATGATGTCGAGAATTAGGGCAGGGCAGTTGGATGGTGCTGTGGGGTATGGCCTTAAAGACTGCATTAGTTGCGGTTCATGCTCTTATTCGTGCCCTTCTGAAATCCCTTTGGTTCAGTATTTTAAGTACGCGACTAGTGAGTTGGTCGCTCGCCAGCAGGCCATACATAAATCAGAGCAAACTAAACGGCTTGCCGACGAAAAGATCGCCAGAATTGAACGTCACAAGCAGGAACAGGCGGCGTTGGCTGCTGAACGGAGAGCCAAGCTCCAACAGATGCAACGCAAGGCAGAGCCTGTTCTGAAGTCGGAGACCACAAAGGAAGAGGGGCTATCGGTATGAGCGCTTCACCCCTGATCGAACGGCTGATCAACGAAGCCGAAACACCTGTCCAGGGCATTATGAAAAAGGTGATGGTGGCTCTGGCACCAGCAACAGCCTTTGGCCTCTTCCTCTTTGGTTGGCCCGCGCTATATCTCTTTGTGGTGACACTTGCCTCGGCCTTGCTCTTCGAAGCCTTGAGTCTGTCATTGGCAGGAAAACCGGTTCGAATGACGATTGGGGATGGGTCTGCACTTCTTACAGGTTGGCTGTTGGCGCTGTCACTGCCGCCATGGGCACCGTGGTGGATTGGATTCATAGGCTCAGGCTTTGCAATTGTCGTGGGTAAGCACGTTTACGGGGGGCTGGGGCAAAACCTCTTCAATCCGGCAATGTTGGCTCGGGTGGCCCTGCTGATTTCGTTTCCTTTGGAAATGACGACCTGGCCACGCCCCTTGCCGGTTTTCTTTCCGAGTGCGCCAGGTCTTTTCGACGCATGGAGACTGACATTCGGAGGAGTATTGCCTGCTGACGGTACGACTGGAGCCACTATCATCGGTTTCGTGAAAACCGAGTTTACCCGAGGCCAAACACTTTCATCCTCCCTGGGTCTCGCTGAATTTGATTTCTTTAAGTCATTCGTGGGGTGGTCTAGCGGAAGTCTGGGCGAAAGCTCAGGCTTACTTCTTCTGGTCGGTGGTCTCAGCTTGATCCGGAAAAAGATTATTACTTGGCATATTCCATTTTCAATCTTGGGCACGGTTGTGGTGCTGTCACTCATCATGAGCGTGATTGATAGCGAACATTATCCAGGGCCTATTTTTCACCTCTCATCCGGTGCACTTGTTCTTTGTGCCTTTTTCATTGCGACTGACTACGTAACATGCCCGAGTTACCCCAAAGGCCAGTTGATCTACGGTATAGGCGTGGGCACTCTTGTCTATGTCATTAGGACATGGGGTGCATATCCGGAGGGGGTAGGCTTTGCGATTTTGTTGATGAACGGCAGTACTCCGCTCATTGATCATTACATCAGGCCCCGGATTTATGGTCGCGATAGAAAAGGTAAGCCCTTGACGCTTCGGGAAGAAAAGCCATGACTGAAGTCCCCCCTGATCAAACAACTCCTGAAGCTACCAATACCGCAAATCCTTTTCCACAGGAATTAAGTTCTGGCTGGGCAGGGTTTTACTCGGGGTTCTGGGAAAAACTCAAAGATCCCGATGGATTACGGCAGCGTCTGGATTACCCGACCTATCTGCTTGCTGCGGCAGGTCTGATTGCCAGCCTTGTTCTCGGGCTAGGTGATCTTTCGACCAAGGGGTCCATTCATCAGCGTCAAAAAGAGGATCTTCTTGCCACATTGGAGCAGGTCATTCCCAACAATATTCATGACAATGATTTGCTTAATGACGTGATCGAAGTCGTTGATGAACTACCTGATGGGCTTGGAAAAACAGAAGTTTACGTTGCCAAACAAGGCAAAGAAATTACGGGGGTGGCTTTCAAGATGATAGCACTCGGCGGATATTCGGGACCGATCACACTGGTGGTTGGGCTGGATCATAAGGGACAGGTCCTCGGTGTACGTGTAGTGGTCCATACAGAAACTCCGGGACTGGGAGACAAGATTGAAGCCTCAAAATCCAACTGGATTCAATCCTTTGTTGGTCGTTCCCTGGAGAACCCCCTTCCAGAAAGATGGCGAGTCAAGAAAGATGGTGGGGACTTTGACCAGTTCGCTGGGGCCACTATTACTCCACGTGCTGTCGTGAGCGGCATTGGGCGGGGTCTTGAGTTTTTCTCACGCCATCGTGCAACGATTGTTGGGCCTTATTCACCCTAGGGAGTAAACCATGTCAGTCAGCTACCGTAAACTTGCGCTGGATGGAATCTGGGATAACAACATCGCTTTTAGCCAAAGTATTGGGCTATGCCCACTCCTTGCCGTTACGGGGACTGCAACCAATGGTCTTGGGATGGGAATTGCAACGGTTGCTGTGATGGTCGTCTGTAGTGCTCTGGTTTCCCTAATCCGAGCCTATATCCCACCTGAAATACGTATTCCAATTTTTGTCGTTCTGATCGCCATTATCGTGACCCTGGTCGATATGTTCATGAACGCCTGGTTGCATGAAATGCATAAGGTCCTCGGGCTCTTTATTCCACTTATTGTGACCAATTGCGCAATTCTGGGTCGCGTGGAAGCATTTGCTTCACGTAACCCCATAATGCCTGCGGCCTTTGATGGTTTGATGATGGGGCTGGGATTCACACTCGCACTAGTGGTGCTGGGAAGTGCTCGAGAATTGCTGGGAGCAGGAGTCATTTTTGCCGATGCGACGCTGCTCATGGGGGAATCTTTTGCCTGGATGAAAAATGTCCTGATTCCCGAGTATCGCGGCTTTCTCTTGATGGCACTACCACCGGGAGGCTTCCTCATGATGGGTTTCATACTGGCGGGCAAAAAGATGATTGATCGGCGAATTGCGGCGGCCCGTCTGTCCCGTGGCATTGATTTGACTGCCGGTGATCAGGCTTCAGGATGTGCGGCCTGCGTGGCGCTTGGATCGGCTTCGGCCTGCCAGGTCTGAAGTTCTGGTGAGGGAGGGATAGTCCTATGCACGTCGGAGTTTGCTACGCAGATTCGGATCGTCAGGTCTGGCTTCGAATGGAAGTGCCACCTGAGTGCACTGTTCAGCAGGTAATCGATCGAAGTGGCATCCTGGGACGGTTTCCTGAAATCGATCTTGGCGAACAGAAAGTGGGCATCTTTGGAAAGCTGGTCAAACTCGATGGACCTGTGCGAGATGGAGACCGAATTGAAATTTACCGAGGCATCATTGCCGATCCCAAAACCGTTCGCCGTCGACGAATCGGAGATGACGACGATGACGACGACGATGATGATTGATTTGTGATTTCAGGGCTGTGTGATCCCTTCTTACACCAATAGCAAGAGAAAAAAATGCAAGGCGACAAAGAAATTATCAAGCATCTTAATCGTGTTCTCCTTAACGAGCTGACCGCGATCAATCAGTATTTTCTGCATGCAAGAATGTTCAAGAACTGGGGATTCCATAAGCTCAACGAAAAGGAATACCACGAGTCAATCGATGAAATGAAGCATGCTGACATGGTGATTGAGCGCATCCTTTTTCTTGAAGGACTTCCAAATCTTCAGGACATTGGGCGTCTTCGAATTGGTGAAAATGTTGAAGAATGTTTGAAGGGGGACCTGGCGCTTGAGCTAGATGCCATTCCCTGTTTGAAGCAGGGTATTGTCGATGCCGAAAAACTGGGGGACTTCGTCAGTCGTGACCTCTTCCAAAAGATTCTCGACAGTGAGGAAGAGCATGTTGACTGGCTTGAAACGCAGCTCGGGCTGATTGAGAAGGTTGGGCTCAAAAACTTCCTCCAGTCCTCTATTTAGATTTGGCCTTGACGATATGCCTACTCCAGAGTACGAAAGTCTGGCGAGCGGCCTTGTACGAAGAATCTGCGAGGAGATTGATCAATTAGGCTTTCCTGTGGGTTCGGAGATCATGTTGCCAGATCTGTCGAGCGCCCAATATGAGACGTCCAAGGATCCCTACAGTGGAGAGTTGACCCGTCAGTCCAAATGGATCGATACAGACGGAACTAGGCTAGGTGAACTCAAGATCCATGGTGACGGTTCGTTCTACGGTGAATTTGATGTACTTCGCCCTCATCCTCGAAATCCGGAATGGTTCGTCGAGTCAATAGTGGTATGGGGTAAAGATGAAATGATCAAAAGCGAACCACGGCTGCTACGTGCACTGGTTGACTAGCTCGTTCCTCGGGGGATCCAAATTTGCGGCCAGCAGGGGATAACGCAGTTTCAGCGTCAAAAGCCGTCTGGGAGGTCTATGATCTCCTGATTGATTATGCGTCGATGAGTTCGAAAGTCCGGCGGGTGGTCATGGGTCTCGTCTGGACACTCGTGGAGAGCGAAAAGATGGGCTTGGCCATGAGTCCTGACGTTTCTACACGCACACTTTCCTGGTCGGGTGAATTGAGCCAATATTCGCTAGCGACCCTTTCAGGTTGGCTGCGTGGATTTGATCCTTATCAGGCTGCCCTTGGGATGGCCGCAGTCAATGCAGCCCTGAACCATCTGCCAGGCCGTGCTCCAGGGACTATCCTTGAACCACTGGATGAGAGGGAGAACAACCTCATCGTTTTTCAACACTTTCTTCCCTTGATACGGGGGCAGAAGGTTGTCGTGATTGGGCGCTATCCTGGCCTTGATGCCTTTGCTGTGAGGGAAGGCTTAAATCTTAGCATCCTTGAGAGGAGCCCCCAGGCGAGCGATTTTCCAGATCCTGCGGCGGAATTTCTTGTTCCTGATGCAGACTGGGTTTTTCTCACGGCAACCACGCTGCCTAACAAAACCTTCCCGCGACTTGCTGAGTTATCTCGCCCTGCGAAAACGGTTCTGATGGGCCCGACGACTCCTTGGGTGCCAGACCTTTATCACTTTGGGATCGATTATCTGGCCGGAGTTGAAATCCATGATCCCGATGTGTTGGTTCGAACGGTCTGTGAGGGGGGAGGAATTCGAATTTTCGACCACGGGGTGCGCTATAAGGTTCTTCCATTAACATTGGAGGCCTCGATGGCCTGGGCGAAGGCCTTGATCGCTGAAACATATGCGACCCGCGAGAACTACAAGTCAGCAATGGCGGGCTGGTACGATAAAGGGCATGGGGCCCGATACCCAGAATGGCAGGACCTCGAGGGAATTGACCGCAGGCTCTCTCGCCTCGATACCTGTTTCAAACGGCTCTACGATCAACAGTGATGGAGCTGGATCAGGCTCTAAGGAGCCTCAAGCATTCTTCCGTTGATGCCATATCCAATGCGGAGAAATCATCAAACGTTCTCAGAGCCCTCTGTGCCCCTTGGCGCAGAAGTTCTGCAACGACCCGATCTTTCCCCGAGGATGCGGCAAACATGAGACAGGTAGCACCGGAACGGTTCTGGTGATTGAGGCTGATGCCGGCCTCCAGCAATAGGCTGATGATCCCAAGGCTTTCAGCGTAACAGGCCAGCCAAAGTGCGTTATTGCCATCAGCGTTGGTCGCATGTACATCGACATTGGCTTCTAATAGCGATGCAACAATCGCGGCCTCACCTTTCCTTGCGGCTTGCATTAGGGGTGTCAAGCCGGACTGATTTGGCGCACTATCGATGCCATGTTTATAGCCTTCTGCGTCGAGCCATTCCTCAAGTGTTGGTTGAGTGCCCATGCACTGCCTCCAGAGGTTGTGATGATGGATTGGTTTTCGGTGCGCCACTCAAGTGGTTATTCCACCGCTGGTATCCACCCATCAGGTCGTAAACTTCAAGAAAGCCAAAGTCGTGGAACGTTTGTGCCCCCATTTGGCTTACGTTTCCCAAGTAGCAATAAATCAGGATCGGTGCGTCCTTCGGTGATCCAAGAACCACTCGCTCGAGATCTCGCCAAGAGAGGCAAATGGCTCCATCGATATGGCCACGAGCAAAGCTTTCCTCATCGCGAAGATCATAGATGCGGAGGTTATCTTTCAGCATTAGCGCTCTGGCTTCTCTAACCGTGACGCGTTTAAGGATTCGAGTAACCGGTGACATAGAGGAACTCCTAATCAATTTTTCGAGATGCGGTGAGGGTAAGGGGGAAAGTCTTCGATTCGGTGGTCGAGCAGGGGCTTTCCAACGGCGAGGTGATAGAGCGCTTGATAGCGGACATCCGAAAGCCCAAGAAGGCTGTGATAGTCATCATCAAAGAAACAGCCGATTCCGGTTGCGCGATAACCTAAGGCTTCTGCAGATAAATAAATGCGATGTCCGAGCATGCCGCATTTCCAATGAAGTCCCCGGTAGTTCCAGCTGGATCGATCAATCGCAGACGAAAAATCCGAAATACAGCCGATCAGGAGCATCGCATCTGACGCAATGGACTGATGGCAATGGATTTTTTTGGCGAGTTGCGGGTTATCCAGACTGCCTAGCCTCCAGAGTGGCACAGTGAGTTTCGCATCGTAAATCGGTGCCCATTCAAATTCTGGATTCAATGACGATTGAAGGGCGGAATCGATATTTTTTTCATGCCCGATGAGATAAAGGCCTGGTGTCATCTCCTGTACCCTGTGGATCCAGAGAATGAAGTGAATTTCTCCAGTCATAATCAGATCGAAATCACTGGAATTACCTGTGGTTTCCAAAAGGGTCAGTAAATGGAGAAATTGCTCATAAGGAAGATAGCTATCTGGATCAAAGGCCTGGGCACTTCGCCGATGCTGAATGAGTTGACCTGCGGTCAGATTGGTCAGCAACCGTTTTTCAACTCGGACCGGTTCTTGCGAAAAGCTTTCGGTGGGTAGGTTGCCTACGCCAACTGTTGCCTGCTGGACCTGATCAATCACGGGCCATCGATACATGGGGCGAGGATCGAGACAGTTGGCTTGACCTTGCCAATCCCCTAGTGAGCATAGAGCTTCGTATCCGTGTTGATTTTGACTTTCATGTACGGGTCGCGGTGCGACGTTTAAGAGAATTTCCGGACATTCAGGTTCAGCACCCCTGAAATCCTCTGAACGGTTTGTGCCTAGAAGCGTTGCCAAGGTTTCCGTGTCTAGTTGCGATATCGCACTAATTTGCCAGCCAAGGCTGGATGCTGCTGCTGAGAGACTACCAATAACATGTCCCAGATCCAGATGGGTGTAACGAAAAGCCCTTTCCCCATATTTCCAAGCCTCGCGCCAGTAGATCGAACTCAATCCGACAAAAAAACCAGAACATAGAGTGCGTTGTCCATCTTTGAGGTGTGCGCGACGTTCCAGCGCATGATCTTGCGGCTCATAGTGGTAGAGAGCATCGACTAAACCAGCGATGCCACTGGTGATTAGATAGGCTTCAATCGGGTGTAAGTTTCCGCTGGAAGGCGCACAACGCAGTGCCCATCGATCAGGCCCTAGCGATTTCCAAGCGTTCAGCGCCAGAGAAAGCTCTAAAAACGCCCCCAGACTTTCGAGGCTCAAAGGGACAGGTTCTTGAGGTTCACCGAAAAGTGCAGTGATGCTGGATGAAAAATCCAATGCGGACAATGGAAGACGGGAGCTTATTGTGCCCTCGAATTTCCTGAATGGGTTGGGCTGGCTTTCCCAATCGAGGGTTTCAGGGCCCTCGGCGTATCGCTGGAGACGATGTTTGGTCCTCTCATGGTACATTTTCACGAGTCGCTGCGACGGCGGTGCTGCTGCATGAGCCTCAGGGTCAAAAAGATGCCCGCCGATTTTGGGCTGGAAGAATCCGCGGGGGCACATTAGGGATCAAGCTTCCGTTCGGTAATTGTGCACTGATTCTTTCGATGACAGGATTCCGAAGCTAACTTGCTCACTTTGTCAGTCTCATCTGAGACTTGACCCAGAAGGAAAGCAACCTCCCTTAGATCAAACCCAATCGCCCGCCATTCTCCGATCTGAATCAGTGGTCGACGGATTAGGAGAGGGTCCCTGATCAGAAGTGCCAAGGCACTATCCGCATCAAAACCACAGGGGTCGACCTCTCCGGATTTGATCCGTGGCGAGGCTCGGTTGAACCAAGTCTCGATGGGTTTGCCCTGCAAAAAGGGCAAGAGGCTCTCGGGTTGCCATGGGGTGGACAAAAGGTCGCAAACAGTGAGCCTATGCCCAGAAGCTTCAAGAAGCTTGCGTTGGCGGCGATTATTGGCGCACCCGGGCTTTTCATAGAAAAGAACATCGGCCATGAACTGAAGCCCTAGGCGGGGCGGACCGAGATACTACCGCCGAGGATCTGTGCCTGACAGGCCAAACGATCATTTTTTCCAGCGAGGTTCTCACGAAGGATTTTCTCTTCGAGTATCGAAGGTTCACTCAGATTCTGATGACCCGATGTGACTGACATCAGGCAGGTACCGCAGTCTCCCTCTCGGCAACCGTAAGTGATGCTTGAACCGACTTTCTCTGAAATCTCAATGACACGCGTACCTGCAGGAACGGTAACCGTAACCGTGATGTCTTCAAATGTGATGGTGCCCTTAGCCATGTTGATTGTTCCTCGTTAATTGATTGCTTAGTTGAGTTGTTCCATATCCAGAGCTCTGGGCTTTCGAAGGCCCATGAGTTCTTCCCCCAGGGCTTGACCAAAAAGCAGACAATCCTGAATTTCTTCATCGGTTGGGATGAGTTTGGTTCGAACACCCTTGATGGGCACGCGTAACTTGAGCCCTCGAAGACGGTCTTCGATCATGTGAACGGCTTCCCCACTCCAGCCATAAGAGCCAAAAGCAGCGCCGAGCTTGCCCTTAAGGTCAATGACGGTGAGCGAAGAAAGCAGGTCCCAGACAGGGCGGACCGCATCGCCATTAATGGTTGGGGAACCCAGCACCAATCCATCAGCCTCTTCCACAAGGTCTGCGAAGGTGGATACATCTCCGCCAGCAAGGTCATAAAGTGAGGCGCGTATCCCTTTAACTTCCTGAGCAGAGGTATAAATAGCTTCCGCCATCCGTCGAGTGTTTCCGTAGGCGCTGATGTAAAACACCAGTAAGGTTTTTTCATCAGGGAGTGTTTCGCGATTTAGTCGAGGGCCTGCAAGTTCGTGATAACGTCTGACGTAGTCTCGAGGCCGATCCCTAAGAACAGGACCATGGGCCGGCGCAATCAGATTAAGTGGCAGGGGCTCAATGAGTTCAAGCGCCCGGATTACAAAATCCTTGAAGGGGCGCATGATGTGCGCGTAGTAGTACTCGAATGTGAATCGAAAGTCGCCGCAGGCATCATTGAAGAGACGAGGGTCGCAGAAGTGACACCCAAAAACATCCCCTGAAAAGAGTAGGCTTTCTTCCACCAGATAGCTGCACTGCGTGTCCGGCCAGTGGAGATAGGGGGTGTGCAGGAAGCGAATGGTGCGGTCGCCGACGGAAATCTCATCGCCAGTATCGACGGGAATAAACTCAATTCCATCCCGTCTTACCAACCCCTTCATCATGGATTGTGCGCGGTAAGAAATATAGACCTTGGCATGTGGCGCCCGGTCAAGGAGTTCGGGCAGGGCCCCGGTATGATCAGGTTCAAGGTGATTCAAAATGATCGCCTTGATGTCTTTGTAGTCGACAATATTCTCGAGTCGGGCGAAAAACTCCGAAGCAAACTCCTGCTTGACAGTATCGACGATGGCTACGCCAGCGTTCCCTTGGATGGCATAGGCGTTGTAACTGGTTCCATTGGCTGTTTTCAATATCACATCAAAGGTTCGAATGTCAGGATCCAGGGCACCAATCCAGAAGACCCGTTCGGAAAGTGGGATCGGATTGAGACTCAAAACCGCTTCAGAGACATTCACAGACACTCCCCCCTGCAGCGTCTGTCCTAAAGCGTAGGGATGATCTGATCATCACCAAGCTCCAACATTTCGCCCTCGCTATTGATAATCGTGACATGAGAGAGGCGCCCCTCAGCATCGTAGCGATAGCGGTGCTCGAATTCGATTTCTGCGTAGACCATTTTCCTTATGCCTGTCAGTCGGTTCGCTTCGTCGTAGTAACCCAGGAAATAGGTGTTACGGTTTTGCAACTGGCATTCATCCAGTGGCTCAACGAGCCTTAAAGGCAGTTTCACCCCTGAATATGAGAGGAAAGGGCGAATCATGCTTGTGGGTTCGAATTTCATGGAGGCGTCATTGGGTCGGATACTGCCGACAGGCGGATCAGATCAAGGGAGTGATCTGGTCCGCGCTGATGGTCAGAGAACATTAAACCGGACGATTCTCAGGAATCTTGATCGGGCCCATGATCGTTAGGCCCTCCTCGTAACTAATTTCCGGGAATTTCTGGGTGAAGCTTGCAGCGGCCTCTGCGACGGTGGTCAGCTTTCCTGCCGTATCGAGCTTTTTGAGATCGGATTTTTCAATATAGAAAAGTTCAAGCAGTTCGTTATAGACGGTGGCTTCATCCAGAGGGAGAACCCAAAAGGGAATGCCTTTATAGGTGATCTCATAGCGCTTCGAGATATCAAGGTTGCCGGCAAAAAAGAAATATTTGCCGTCGGGACTCAGCTTGTCCCCTAAGACATCAAAAAGCAGCTCGAGGTGTCCGAGCGACAATGCAAATCCTGCAAGAAAGGGCAGAGTGGACTCATCCGAGCGGGCAATTGTCATCACTTGGTCAAACTTGATTTCAGGGGGCCTGGCTTCATCACTGAACTTTTCAGCAAATTTGAGTGCTAGAGCGCCTCGAAAGCCAAAAGTACCGGCCTTGGCCGTCTCTCCCTTAAAGACTGGGCTCAAGAGATATTCGCCTTGTTCCAAAGAGCCAAGCGCGGTGTCGAAAATGGTGCTCATCAGTACTACTCCGATTGGTTGCGAAGAAAATCAGCGGTGCGAAAAAAGGAGGCGGTGATTTCGGCCAGAAAGGCGGGATCGTCAATTTGTTCGCTCAGGGCCTGTTTCATGCAAATCATCCATGCGTCTCGAGTTCTGGAATCAATTGGAAAAGCGAGGTGTGCCTGACGAAGTCGAGGTGGGCCGATTGTTTGGGAATACAAGGGTGGACCCCCCATCCATCCTGAGAGAAACATAAAGAGGCGCTCCTTCGCCTGTGTCAAATTGCTGGGATGCATGGCACGTAATTCTGCAGCGGCAGGAATCTCTCCCATCAGTTGGTAGAAACGATCAACCAACTGCCTTAGACCCGCCTCCCCCCCGAGTTGGCCATAGTGAGGATTGGCGGCGATGGAGGGGGAAGGTGTCTGAATCGTAGACATAAGTTGAAGTTCCCTTGAGTCTAGAGCACGACAACAGGGATCCCGACTTTGACGGGACGCCCGAGCTGAACATCTACTTTCTGCCGAGTCCTTTCAATGGTCAGTGGCTTGGGCAATAAGGAGTTGGCACCGTTTTTCAAACACTCCTGGGCCAGAGGATCGGTGGCCTTTTCAACGACAGCAATGATTTTGACATCAGGGATGCGTTTTCGAATTTCCTCAAATACTGTGAGCCCCTCGGCTTCAATGATGCCGAGTCCCAGAAGAATGACGGCAGGGGGCCATTCGAGCGCCTTGAGATAAGCCGCTTCGAGGTTTGGGATCTCATGCGTTTCAATTTCATCATGCAGCATGAATTGAAGTGCTGCACTGACGATCTCGTCCTCATGAATCACGAAGATTCGCCGGAGATCGACCGCGCGGTCGGAAGCAACGCCTATCTGCATAAAGGTCCTCGCGCCTGTTAAAGAGATGCCAAGGGCAGGGGATTAGGTCTAGTGACCGCATCAATCACCCCGCACAGCCGCCAGATTCGCAAAAATGAGGCAGACATAGTCCCTCATTGCAATTCTGGGGCCAGAATCCTTTAGCTCGGAATTACACCCTTCACTCCCTCTGATTTCAGGCTTTGTGAGCGTTTGAATGGATGTTGAAGTGGTCGTATCCCTTTGTTTGGTTCCTTACAAACAGTAGGGTTTTGTCTTCTTCCCAACATGTCTGATTTCGAATGTGTCAACAAGGGACAGTATTAGATCCCCCTATAAAACAGTGACATACGATAGAAATAAGTTCTGGCACAGCTGTTGCAGAGTAATGACTGAGCGGATCAACTATTGAGTCAGTGGTCGCGGCACGAAGAAGAAAAAGAAAACGCCACTCTTGACTCAATGGGTCGGAATTTCGGTTCAGACGCGATCTAGCGATATGCCAACAGTTTCATTCGTTACTAGGAGTATTCATATGTCTAGCTTGCGACAAATTGCTTTCTACGGAAAAGGTGGAATCGGAAAGTCCACCACTTCTCAAAACACCTTGGCTTCACTTGCGGAAATGGGCCAGAAAATCCTGATCGTGGGCTGTGATCCAAAAGCGGACTCCACGCGACTTATTCTTCATGCAAAGGCGCAGGACACCATTCTTTCTTTGGCGGCCGATGCGGGAAGCGTTGAGGACCTGGAGCTTGAAGATGTGATGAAGGTCGGATATCGCGATATCCGTTGTGTTGAATCCGGTGGCCCGGAGCCGGGAGTGGGTTGTGCTGGTCGTGGCGTCATTACCTCGATCAACTTCCTTGAAGAAGAGGGGGCATATGACGGTGTCGATTACGTCTCTTATGACGTTTTGGGTGACGTTGTTTGTGGTGGTTTCGCGATGCCGATTCGTGAAAACAAGGCTCAGGAAATCTACATCGTCATGTCAGGCGAAATGATGGCCATGTATGCCGCCAACAATATTTCAAAGGGCATCCTCAAGTATGCCAACTCTGGTGGTGTGCGTCTGGGCGGACTTGTCTGTAATGAACGACAGACTGACAAGGAATATGAACTGGCTGATTCTCTGGCACGGAAGCTTGGGACCTCTCTCATTCACTTCGTACCGCGTGACAACATTGTTCAGCATGCTGAATTGCGTCGCATGACTGTTCTGGAATATGCGCCGGATTCCAAGCAAGCCGATGAGTATCGTCAATTGGCGAGAAAGATCCACGACAACAAGGGTAATGGAACCATTCCTACCCCGATCACCATGGATGAGTTGGAAGACCTGCTCATGGAACACGGCATCATGAAGCCGATCGATGAGTCGCAAGTGGGCAAGGCTGCAAGCGAAGCGGCCTAAGACCGTCAGGGAACCAGGGAGTCAATCTGGACTCCCTGCCTTCCCGGGTCTGCTCGTGAATATCTATCTGGAGCAATGCTATGAGCCTCACAGTTGAACAAGTAAAGGAAAGGAACAAGGAGCTGATCCAGGAAGTCCTTTCGGTCTATCCGGATAAAACGGCTAAACGTCGTGCCAAGCACATCGGCACGTATGAAGAAGGAAAACCCGATTGCGGCGTCAAATCAAACATCAAATCCATTCCTGGCGTCATGACCATTCGTGGCTGTGCGTATGCTGGATCTAAGGGTGTGGTCTGGGGTCCGATCAAGGACATGATCCATATCAGTCATGGCCCCGTCGGTTGCGGTCAGTACTCTTGGGCCTCACGCCGTAACTATTACATCGGCACGACCGGCGTAGATACCTTTGTCACCATGCAGTTCACTTCCGATTTTCAGGAAAAGGACATTGTTTTCGGTGGCGACAAGAAGCTTGAGAAGATCATTGATGAAATCCAGGATCTTTTCCCGCTGAACAACGGAATCACGGTTCAATCCGAATGCCCGATCGGTTTGATCGGCGACGATATCGAAGCCGTCTCCAAGAAGAAGTCCAAGGAATACGAGGGTAAGACCATCGTGCCGGTGCGCTGTGAAGGATTCCGTGGCGTCTCCCAGTCACTGGGGCATCACATCGCTAATGATGCCGTACGCGACTGGATCTTTGACAAGGCCGGAGACAAGCATCCGGAATTTGAAGCAACGCCTTATGACGTGGCCATCATTGGTGACTACAACATCGGTGGTGATGCGTGGTCCTCACGCATTCTTCTGGAGGAAATGGGTCTTCGTGTTATTGCCCAGTGGTCTGGTGACGGCACACTGGCTGAACTTGAGAATACACCCAAAGCCAAACTCAACGTTCTCCATTGTTATCGTTCGATGAACTACGTCTCCCGTCACCTTGAGGAGAAGTATGGCGTTCCATGGGTTGAATACAACTTCTTTGGTCCGACCAAGATTGCTGAATCATTGAGGACCATTGCGAGCTACTTTGACGACACCATTAAGGAAGGTGCTGAAAGAGTGATTGCTAAGTATCAGCCCTTGATGCAAGCGGTCGTCGACAAGTACAAGCCACGCCTGGAAGGCAAGAAGGTCATGCTCTATGTCGGCGGTCTTCGCCCCCGTCACGTGATTGGTGCTTATGAAGATCTCGGTATGGAAATCGTCGGAACCGGCTATGAGTTCGGTCATAACGACGACTATCAACGTACGACGCATTACGTTAAGGACGGCACCCTGATCTATGACGATGTCACGGGCTTTGAATTTGAGAAGTTCGTTGAGACGGTTCAGCCCGATCTCGTTGGATCCGGCATCAAGGAAAAGTACGTCTTCCAGAAGATGGGCGTCCCATTCCGTCAGATGCACTCCTGGGATTATTCGGGTCCTTACCACGGCTATGACGGCTTTGCCATCTTCGCTCGTGACATGGACATGGCCATCAATAATCCCGTTTGGGGGCTTTCAAAGACCCCTTGGAAAACGGCTGCCTAAGCTAAAGACAGCGGACTGTAGGGTGCGCGGCGTCGCACCAGACCCTTAAATTATCCGGTGCGCCCGAAAGACGCACCCTACACCGAACCAATGGAGCTATGCCATGAGTCAGAGTGCAGAAAAAATCAAAGATCACTTCCAACTATTTCGTGAGCCGGAATACGTCAATCTCTTCAAAAGCAAGCATGAACAGTTTGAATTCATGCCTTCCGATGAGAAGGTCGTTGAAGTTCGCGAGTGGCTGAAAACCGAGGAGTACAAGGAAAAGAACTTCGCGCGTGAAGCCCTCACGATCAATCCGGCCAAAGCCTGTCAGCCCTTGGGTGCAGTATTTGCGGCGGTAGGGTTTGAAAAGACCCTGCCGTTTGTCCATGGTTCTCAAGGTTGTGTGGCCTATTACCGTTCGCACTTCAGTCGTCATTTTAAGGAGCCAACCTCTTGCGTTTCCTCCTCAATGACTGAGGATGCGGCGGTGTTTGGCGGTCTGAACAACATGGTGGACGGCCTCGCCAATACCTACAACATGTATAAGCCGAAGATGATTGCGGTTTCAACCACCTGTATGGCCGAAGTCATTGGTGACGACCTCAACGCCTTCATCAAGACATCAAAGGAAAAAGGCAGCATTCCTGATGAGTTTGACGTGCCATTTGCGCATACACCTGCTTTCGTCGGCAGTCACATTACCGGTTACGACAATGTCATGAAGGGCATCCTTCAGCATTTCTGGGATGGTAAGGCCGGGACCGTTCCAGCCCTTGAACGCCAGCCAAACGAGTCTATAAATTTCCTAGGCGGATTTGATGGTTATACCGTCGGGAACCTTCGAGAAATCAAGCGGATCTTCGAGCTCTTCGGAGTCGATTACACCATCCTGGGTGACAACAGCGATGTTTGGGACACCCCGGCGGATGGCGAGTTTCGGATGTATGACGGCGGCACAACCCTTGAAGCCACTGCGGGCGCCCTGAATGCGAAGGCGACAATCTCCATGCAGGAATACTGCACGGAAAAGACCTTGCCATTTATTGCAGAGCACGGTCAGGAAGTCGTCTCCCTGAATCACCCCGTGGGTGTGGCAGGAACCGACCGACTCCTGATGGAAATCTCACGCTTGACCGGAAAACCGATCCCTGCTGAGCTGGAAAAGGAACGTGGCCGTTTGGTCGACGCGATTGCCGATTCGACTTCTCATATTCACGGCCAAAAGTTTGCTATCTACGGTGATCCAGATCTTTGCTATGGCCTTGCGCAGTTTCTTCTGGAACTGGGCGCAGAGCCGACCCATGTCCTTGCGACTAATGGCGGCAAGGCATGGGAACAGAAGATGCAGGCGCTATTAGATTCCTCTCCTTTCGGGGCAAATAGCAAGGTCTATGCGGGCAAGGACCTTTGGCACCTGCGTTCATTGCTCTTCACCGATCCTGTCGATTTCATCATCGGCAATACCTACGGTAAGTACCTTGAACGTGACACAGGGACCCCGTTAATTCGTATCGGATTCCCAATCTTTGATCGTCACCACAAGCACCGTTACCCGGTGTGGGGCTATCAGGGTGGACTTAATGTTCTGGTCTGGATCCTGGATCGGATCTTCGAACATATGGATGCGACTACCAACGTTCCATCGAAGACCGACTATAGCTTCGACATCATCCGCTGATCCTAGGTGCCGGTCCCTTGCAAGGAGCCGGCATTGCCAATGACTGCTGATAGAAACCCAGATAACCGGACTTCGGTCCGGTTATCCACTCAAAGGATCAAGTATGGGAAATGTAACTTTTTCAAGTCCGTTACTAGAGAAGGACGTTACGGTTTATGCCGTAGCCGGTGATACCAGCACGCTTCTTAAAGTGGCCCAAAAAAACAAGATTCCGCTGCCTTTCGAATGCGAAGACGGTGAATGTGGTTCCTGCGTCATGGAGGTTCAGGAGCTTTCAGATAAGCCTTTCATGGCTCAATCGTTGACCGAAAAGGAGAGGGCAACGCTATTGGCCAGTGGCAAACTTTCAAAGTCCGATATTGAGGCTGCGGAAGTGGGCAACCGCCCGCCCCCTTTTCGTTTGGCCTGCCAGTTCATTGTGCGTCACGAAGATATTCTCGTGAAGTTTAGCGGTGAGCCGGGTGTGGCCTGAGGCCATCCCCTTGATGATGTGATGGGCGATATCCGGAGAATGCCATGACCAGCTTGTCGGGAAAGGTTCAGGAAGTTTTCAATGAGCCCGGCTGTGGTAAAAACCAGGCCAAGTCCGATAAAGAGCGCAAAAAAGGATGTAGCAAGCAGTTACAGCCCGGTGGTGCGGCTGGAGGCTGTGCGTTTGATGGCGCGAAGATCGCTCTTCAGCCGATCACGGATGTAGCTCATCTGGTCCATGGTCCGATCGCTTGCGAAGGAAACTCATGGGATAACCGTGGCTCAAAATCTTCCGGCTCCAGTCTCTGGCGGACTGGTTTTACGACGGACATCAATGAAACAGATGTCATATTCGGGGGCGAAAAAAGGCTCTATAAATCGGTCAAAGAGATCATCG
This sequence comes from uncultured Methylococcus sp., assembly GCA_964343925.1. GTDB lineage: Bacteria > Pseudomonadota > Gammaproteobacteria > Methylococcales > Methylococcaceae > UBA6136. The sequence goes on along the minus strand of CAYFLM010000004.1, from coordinate 35,457 downwards.
AAAAATATGATCCTCCGGCTGTTTTCGTCTACCAGACGTGTGTCCCAGCGATGATCGGGGACGACATTGAAGCGGTCTGCAAGGCTGCGAGTAAAAAATTTGGTAAGCCCGTTATCCCCGTTAATTCTCCTGGTTTTGTTGGGCCAAAGAATCTAGGCAATAAGCTGGCCGGCGAGGCGCTCCTTGATTACGTCATCGGCACCCAAGAACCTGAATTCACAACGCACTACGACATTAACATCATCGGCGAATACAACCTCTCTGGTGAACTATGGCAGGTCAAACCGCTACTTGATGAACTGGGAATCCGCATCCTTTGCTGTATCTCCGGGGATGCGAAATATGCTGATGTCGCTTGCGCCCATCGCGCAAGGGCGGCCATGATGGTGTGTTCGAAATCGATGATCAATATTGCCAGAAAGATGGAGGAACGCTACGGGATTCCCTTCTTTGAGGGATCTTTCTACGGCATCGAGGATACTAGCGAGGCTTTGCGTGAGATTGCGCGTCTTCTCATTGATCGGGGTGCAGACCCTGAGTTGATGGATCGAACAGAGGTAATCATTGCCCGCGAAGAGTCTAGAGCCTATCAAGCCATCGCCCCCTATAAAGCCAGACTCTCAGGGAAGCGAGTCTTGCTGATTACTGGTGGAGTTAAGTCTTGGTCGGTGGTTGCCGCTCTTCAGGAAGCTGGTCTTGAAGTGGTGGGAACCAGTGTCAAGAAATCCACCAAGGAAGATAAGGAGCGAATTAAGGAAATCATGGGTGAAGACGCCCATATGATTGACGATATGACGCCGCGCGAAATGTACCGAATGCTAAAGGAAGCGCGTGCCGACATCATGTTGTCTGGAGGGAGATCCCAATTCATCGCGCTCAAGGCCAAAATGCCTTGGCTCGACATCAATCAGGAACGCCATTACGCGTACATGGGATACGTCGGCATGGTTTCACTGGTTCACGAGATAGAAAAATCCCTCTTCAATCCTGTTTGGGAACAGGTTCGCATGAAAGCTCCCTGGGATGAAGTCACTTGGCAGGAACGAGAAGACCAGGGACTTGCTGTCGAGGTCGCGACCACACCTCCTTCAACACCTTCGCTGACAGATTCGGATAAGCGTCGATCCAGAATCGTCTGCAATTGCGCGGGTGTTGATCGGGCTTCTATCGAAGATGCAATTTTCAGTTTCAAACTGGGATTAATCGAAGAGATTTCCCATGCCACAGGTGCTGGTTCGGGCTGTGGTGGATGTGTCGGGAAACTGGAACGCATTTTGGAAACCCAGGATCACTGGTGCGGTGACATCAACTCTCAAAAGATCGCAGCGGCTTAAGGTGCAATCCATGGCAAAGGTGACCCATAGCTCAAAATCCTGCAGTGTGAATCCTCTCAAAATGAGTCAGCCGATTGGCAGTGCCCTGGCTTTCATGGGGGTAGCGAACTGCATGCCCCTGTTTCATGGTTCTCAGGGATGTACCTCCTTTGGTTTGGTTCTTTTCGTTCGGCACTTCAAGGAAGCGATCCCACTCCAAACCACGGCCATGAGTGAAGTGGCGACCGTTCTTGGTGGATATGAGAATGTTGAACAAGCGATCATCACGATCGCTAATCGTCAAAAGCCCGACATCATCGGAATTTCTTCCACTGGAGTGACTGAAACTAAGGGTGACGATGTGGAAGGCTTTATTCGGCTTTTCCGTGAGAAGCATCCAGAGCTAGATCATATCCGCTTGATCTCCGTCTCGACCCCAGATTTCAAGGATGCCTTCCAGGATGGCTGGGGAAAGACTGTCAAAGTATTAATCGAACAGTTGGTCGATTCCGTATCCCCAGAGTCTGAGAAAGTATCAGGGCGAATTAACCTGCTTCCGGGGGCTCATGTAACGCCAGGCGATATTGATGAGCTTCGGGATATCTTTGATGGGTTTGGCCTAGAGGTCACGATACTTCCTGACCTTTCGGGTTCCTTGGATGGACACGTACCCTCTGATTTCACTCCGACGACGCTGGGTGGCACCTCATTAAATGAAGCAGCTCGGATGGGAAATGCCGTTCATACCATCGCGTTGGGTGAGCAAATGCGTGCTGCGGCTGAGGCCCTTCAAGCAAAGACCGGTACCCCATACACACTCTTTGAGCGGCTGACCGGATTGGAGGTCAATGACCGATTGATTCGGCTACTTATGGATCTTAGTGGTCGCGAAGTGCCGAGAAAAATAAAACGTCAGAGAAGCCAGTTGGTGGATGCCATGCTGGATGGGCATTTCCATTTTGGCGGCAAGAAAATTGCCGTTGGTGCAGAACCGGACCTCCTCGCCAGCTTTGCGCATTGGTTCACGGAAATGGGCGCATCCATTCAGACTGCCGTGACAACAACACAGTCCCCCGTGCTTGAGTCGTTACCGACGGATGAAGTGCTCATCGGTGACCTCGAGGACCTCGAATTACGTGCTACAGGATGCGACCTGCTTGTGACCCATGCCCATGGCCGACAAGCCGCTGCTCGTCTTGGCATTCCTTTGTTTCGGGCGGGCATCCCCATGTTTGACCGAATTGGTGCCGCCCATCAGACGATTGTCGGATATCGCGGTACACGAGATCTCATTTTCGACGTTGCGAATCTTTTTCTGTCGATCGATCACGAACCTCATCCCGGTACCTGGGTGAATCAGCCGGAATCAGAAGATGCGGGCGCAACGGCGATTACGAATCATTGAACGTGTTAACCATTCCACCGGCTTGGTGAATAAAGGAGGAAGCATGAAAGTTGCTTTTGCTACTCAGGACCTGCAGCGGATTGATGCTCATTTTGGATGGGCAAAGAACCTTGCAATCTATGAACTGTCCCCCGAAGGCTATCAATTCGTAGAGGCCATTCAATTTGAAGGCGATCTGCAAGAGGACGGAAATGAGGACAAGTTGGCTCCAAAACTGGAGGCAATCAAGGATTGCGCCATCCTCTGTGTAGCTGCCATTGGCGGTTCGGGTGCAGCCCGCGTTGTCGCGTTGGGTATCCACCCTATGAAAATCCCGCAACCGGAACCGATTACGGATCTTCTCGAAAAGCTTCAGGAGGTCCTGAAAGGAACACCGCCGCCTTGGCTCAGGAAAATATTGGCGCGTGACCAGAAGGGAACGGAACGGTCATTTGATCTTGAAGATGAGGAGGAGGTGGCCCATGGTTGAAATAGCCGCAATTCTTGAGTCTCCGCCCCACATCGCTCCGATGGAAACCGTATTCATTCGAGAGTTGGTGAAACAGTGGCGAGCGCAGGATTCATATGGTGCCTGGGAAGGTAAGACGGATGAGCAACTCCTGGAGCCCTATGTTCTCAATAAGGAAAAGCGTAAGGAAATTCCGATTATCGGTGATCCTGACCCAGAGACCTTATGGCGCATGGAACTCTATTACAACGCGATCGGCCTCGCGATTGAGCGAGCCAGTGGAATCATGGTCACTCCGATGATCAAGATGTCCCATGAGGGTTTCGGTAGGCAGATTCTGATTGCAGGTCGCCTGATCGTACTTAACAAGATGCTGCGTGATGTCCACCGATTTGGATTTCCCACGATGGAAAAGCTAGCAGAGGAAGGCGAAAAAGCCATTTCCAATGCACTGGAAATGATCGAAGCATTTCCCGACGTTGCTCGCTACGGCTGATTTTAAAGATTGAAGCTCATTTTCTTAGTTAAGGGAGTCAACGATGACGGACACAAGCGAAGAGATCAAAGCGAAGCTGAAGAAACTCAATTCACAGGCAACAGCACTCAAGATGGATCTTCATGATCTTTCAGAAGATCTTCCGACCGGTTGGGAGCGAATTCCCGAAGTGGCTGAAAAAACATTTGCTGCTTTTCGAGAACTGGATGCGTTCAGAAAGGCCAATAGTTAGTTTAGAGGCAACGTCATGAGTGAATTTACTGTAACTCTCCCCAGCGGCAAGGTATGGACTCCTAAGTTTGTCAGTGAAATAAACCAGGATAAATGCATTGGCTGTGGACGCTGCTTCAAGGTCTGTGGTCGAGACGTGCTCACCATGGTCGGCATCAACGAAGACGGTGAGGTGATCCCTGTCAGCTTGGACGACGAGGATGATGATGAGGATTACGACAAGAAGGTCATGTCGATCGCCCATGTGGAGAACTGCATTGGTTGTGAGTCCTGCGCCAAAATTTGCCCCAAGCAGTGTTACTCGCATGGCGCTCTAGCTGCTTGAACGGGAACAAGTGGAGGCGCTGTCATGGCTAATGTGAATCAAGCCGTTAATTACGATCCCCTTATGCGTTATGCGCTTGCCCCGCATGATTCTTTGACGCTCGCCTTTGCTGCCGCTGTAGAGTTTGCTCGAAGCTCGTCCAGATTGCCGGGTTGCGGCACCTTTGGTCTGGATATCCCCGAGTATTTAAGTTTGCTTGATACGTACTTTCCAGGTGCAAAGCCAATCTATATGTCAGGCTTGCAGCCCCTGAATATCAGCACTTCGGACAAGACGGCTGTCTGGGATGAGTTTCAAGATCTTATTGGGTTGCTCCGGGGGCATCGGAAAGACGACTCGGCCGAAACGCGCTGGCTGGCCCATGCAATTGCCGCCTGTTGCCTCGGTGAAGACCATCTTTGGCAAGATTTGGGTCTTAAGGACCGTGCCTCCCTCTCTGAAATTCTCGCAAGGTTTTTCCCCTCCCTTCATGCCGGAAATACCCAAGGCATGCGATGGAAAAAATATTTCTACAAGCTTCTGTGCGAGCGCAATGCCTCTTTTGTGTGTCGATCTCCAAGCTGTCAGCAATGCAGTGAGTACGCTAATTGTTTCGGTCCAGAGGAGGATGCCTCGTGGGCTCGATAACATCGCTATGTCAGTTGGGTTATGAGAATGACACCTGGACTCTTCGACTGGGTCCCCAAAAAACAAGGCTCAGCCAGTTCGGATTCATTCAGGTGAGAGGTGAAGATGCTTCACTATTCCTTCAGAGCCTTCTGACCAGTGATGTTCGTCAGATTAATTCTGAGCGAGGTCAATTCAGTAGCTGGTGTGATGGCAAGGGACGAATTCAGGCTGCATTTTGGTTGTTGCCATTCAAAGATGCCATTTACCTGATCGTACCCTTGGCCATGGTTGCAGGGCTCATCGCAAGGCTTCGCATGTTCGTACTGAGAGCCAAGGTGACGCTTCGCGATGCAACCGAAGATATGGCTCTAATAGGCTTAGTAGGACCTTTACCAGATGAATCATCAATTGACTCACAGACGATCCTTCATACCCCTGGAGCGGTGACTCAAATTTCAGATTGCGCAGTGATGTCAATCCATGGAACTGGAGTCATTCGGTATCTTGCGCTTGGATCCCAACTCCAAATTCAACAACTAAGTCAGCATGTTTTCAAGGACCTTCCTGAGGTCTCCGAGAGTCTCTGGCCTTTGCTCGATATCTTCACCGGAATTCCCCACATAGAGGAGGCGACAACCGGCGAATTCATTCCACAAATGCTAAGTCTTGAGGCCTTGGGTGCGCTGTCCTTTAACAAGGGATGCTATCCGGGACAAGAGGTCGTTGCCCGACTTCAGTATCGAGGCCAACTCAAGCGAAAGATGTATCGGGCGATCGTCGTGACGAACGAAGTTCCGCCCCCTGGAACGCGATTGGCAGGTCCGGATACCCAGGAAAGTATTGGACAGGTTCTAGCGGCCGAGCGACTTGATTCGGAAACAGTTTTGGTTCAGGTCGTGGTCGTGATTGAACGTAAGGAATCTAACGCTGTTCATCTCGCCGCCTTGAAGGGACCTCGCTTGTGCTTTGAGCCCGATGAAGGAGTGCCTCAGTCTGGAGAGACGCTGAATGTCCAGTAAGAGTTATTCCATCAAGGTCGAGGTTAAATCGAAATACCTTGATGAGGCCTCACGACCGGATGAAGGGATCTACTCTTTTTCTTATCGGGTTGCGATTGAAAACACCGGCCGAGTTCCAGCGAAGCTTCTCGGTCGTCGATGGGTGCTCACCGATAGTAATGGGCAGGTCACGGAGGTCATTGGGGAGGGCGTCGTGGGTGAGTTTCCCTATCTCCGGCCCGGTGAACGATTTGAATACACGAGTCGCGCTACGATTGCGACGCCAGTTGGAACGATGGCCGGAAGTTACCAAATGCTCGCGGAAGATGGGATTCCGTTTGATGCCCCTATCGATACCATTCGGCTTGTCTATCTCAAGGGGCTTCATTAATGCCTGGAATTAAGCTTTCAGTCGGCATCAGAGGATTCTGCGTATGAACCATCGTGAAGAAGACCTCACCAGAGGAGCAGGAGGGCTGGTCCCCGTCGTGATCGAACAATCCGCACGAGGGGAACGGGCATTCGATATCTATTCACGACTCTTGAAGGAGCGGGTCATCTTTTTGGTCGGTCAGGTAGAGGATTACATGGCCAATTTGGTCATTGCTCAGCTGCTTTTTCTTGAGTCTGAAAATCCGGACAAGGATATTCACCTTTACATCAATTCCCCGGGAGGGGTCGTTACTTCGGGGCTCGCAATCTACGACACCATGCAATTTATCAAGCCGGACGTTTCGACACTTTGTATCGGCCAGGCAGCCAGTATGGGCTCTTTGCTATTAGCAGGCGGCGCTGCAGGCAAACGCTACGCCTTGCCGCACTCCCGAATCATGATTCACCAGCCACTGGGTGGGTTTCATGGGCAGGCTACTGATATTGAAATTCATGCGCGGGAAATACTCAGCATCCGAGAAAGACTCAATTCAATTCTCGCCACCCATAGCGGGCAGCCTATCGAGCGCATCGCGCAGGATACGGATCGAGATAATTTTATGAGTGGCACGGATGCGGTTTGCTATGGATTGATCGACCAGGTGCTTCATGGGCGAAACGCAGTTTCCTCGCCCAAAGGCAGGTCATGAAAGCTTCCGGATGATCGACGTTCACGTGGGGGTTAAAGATGAGTAAAGACGGCAAAGGATCTTCAGGAAATGAACTTTTCTGTTCATTTTGTGGCAAGAGTCAGCATGAGGTCAGAAAGCTGATAGCGGGTCCGGCCGTGTTCGTTTGCGATGAGTGTGTTGAGCTTTGCAACGATATTCTTCGCGCTGAACTGCAGGAAGATTCTGCGGAAGGCATGGGTGAATTACCCAAACCCATAGAAATAAAATCCACGTTGGATGAATACGTCATCGGTCAGGAGAAGGCAAAAAGGACCCTCGCGGTCGCTGTCTATAACCATTACAAACGCCTTCGTCATCAGGACATGGTTGGGGGTGTGGAACTCGCGAAGAGCAATATCCTCATGATAGGACCGACTGGATCTGGGAAGACGTTGCTGGCGCAGACTTTGGCGCGTCTATTGGACGTGCCTTTTACGATTGCTGATGCCACCACGCTGACAGAGGCCGGTTATGTCGGTGAGGACGTTGAAAGCATTATCCAGAAAATCCTTCAAAACTGTGATTACGATGTCGAACGGGCTGAACGTAGCATCGTTTATATCGACGAAATCGACAAGATTTCTCGCAAGGCTGAAGGTCCATCGATTACGCGAGATGTCTCAGGCGAGGGTGTGCAGCAAGCTCTCCTGAAACTCATCGAGGGAACCGTCGCATCGGTTCCCCCCCAAGGTGGCCGAAAACATCCGCAGCAGGAAGTCATTCAGGTGGATACCTCGAACATATTGTTTATATGTGGGGGTGCCTTTTCAGGTCTCGATAAGACCATTCGCCAGCGATCTGAGAAGGCAGGCATCGGATTTTCTGCAGAAGTCAGAAGCAAGCAAGACACAAGAAAACTCAGTGAGATTCTCTCAGAGGTAGAAGCTGAGGATCTGATTCGCTATGGCCTGATTCCCGAGTTTGTTGGCCGTCTCCCGGTGGTGGCGACGCTTCAAGAGCTCGAGGAAGGAGATCTGATTCGCGTACTGATTGAGCCTAAAAACGCTTTGACGAAGCAATACTCCAGACTTTTTGAAATGGAAGGCTGTGAGCTTGAATTCAGGGAGGAGGCTCTTTATGCAATTGCCCGTAAGGCACTTGATCGGAAGACTGGTGCCCGTGGGCTAAGGACCATCATCGAATTGGCTTTGCTTGACACGATGTATGAGATCCCATCACGTGAAAACGTTATCAAGGTCGTCGTTGACGAAAAAGTGATTCATGGAGAAAGCGAACCCTTATTGATCCTTGGGGAGGACAGCAAGCAGTTGTTAATGGCTTAACTCAGGTGCTTCCTGGCGTCTAGAGGACAAGCGTGCGGTTTTTGGGTCCGTGGTGCCGCCGCAAACATGTTTTATCAATCGGAGAATCAAGATGGGCAAGATTGGCATTTTTTATGGCTCGGATACTGGTAATACTCGACGCGTTGCCAAGTCGATCGCAAAGAAACTTGGTGATTTGGCGGATGCTCCGGTCGATGTAAAAAAGGCGAGTGTTGAGGATCTTCTCCAATACGATGCATTGATATTGGGGACGCCGACCCTAGGTGATGGCGAATTACCAGGTCTTTCTTGCGGCGCCAATGATGAGAGCTGGGAAGAGTTTCTTCCACAGCTAGAGGGGCAGGATCTGTCCGGTAAAACCATCGCACTCTTTGGCTTAGGTGATCAGGAAGGGTATGGCCATGAGTTCGTCGATGCACTGATTTTCCTTTATGAAGCGGCCTTGTCAGGTGGAGCCAATGTTGTTGGATTTTGGCCGACGGATGGCTACAGCTTTGAAAAATCTGATTCGATCATAGATGATCAATTTGTCGGACTTGTTATCGATCATGAAAATCAGAGCGATCTCACGGATGAGCGAATTGACTCATGGTTGGCGAGCATCACCCCTTCACTGACTGGGAATTGACTTGATCTAGCACGGATGTCCTAAAGGCCACAGAGATCGGAATGACACATATCCGGAAGAGGTCTTGGGACATCCTCGGCTAATGAAGCTTCATGTTCAGGAGGGGAGGCAAGGCTGTATGCTTGAGATTGATGTCAGTGTGAGTTTTGAAGAATTCAAACTTACAGCCTCCCTGTCGGTGGATGCCCCGATCACCGCTCTGTTTGGCCCGGCAGGTTCAGGTAAAAGTACTGTTCTGGGCATCATTGCAGGGACCGTAACGCCCCAGCGCGGCTGGGTCAGTTTGTGGGGCGAGATACTCTTCGATCAAGAGTCAGGTCTCAGGGTACCTACCTCACAGCGCAGAGTCGGTTTGGTCGAAGGGCGCTTGACGATTTATCCGCACCGAACCATACGTGACTTTCTGGAGGAGGGATTCAGATCAGTCCGGATGGGACAATCCGCGTTGACTGTCTCAGAAGTCGCTCGATTTATGCAAATCGAGGACGTCATCGACAGGGTTTATTCCGATTTGAATCAACTGCAGCGTCAACGAATTGCGTTGGCGCGTGCATTGGTGGCTTCCCCTCGTCTCATCCTTATTGACACCCTTTACGATGAGGGACTCCCGCTCCTAATGACGGGGCTGCTCCCGGACTTGAAGCGTATTCATCAGTTCTTCGGTATACCGATCATCTATGTCAGTGACGACCTTCGAAGTATTCTTGAATCAAGCGATCAGTTAGTGGTGATGTCTGAGGGACGTATTCTAGGGGCAGGAGAAACGGCCCATTTAGTTACTGAGCGGTTGATGACTCCGGCAACGCCCTTGAAAGGAATTGAAAATGTTTTGCCTGTCACCCTGAGCGCGCATAAACGGGATCAGGGTTGCAGTATCGGGTATTACTATGGAACGCAACTTGTTCTTCCATTGGCTGAGCATTGGCCGCTGAAGGCCCAGGTTCAGGTCATGGTGCGTTCGAATGATATTGCGCTTGCCAATCGGCATATCGAGGGGATTTCAATCCAAAATCAGATCCGAGGACGGGTCTGCGCTGTCATTGAATCGTCTCGTCACGCAATCGTTCAAATTGATTGTGGGACCACTTTGTTAGTGTGGATTTCCTTAAAGGCGTTGAGTGAAATGAAGATCAAGGAGGGAGACAGTGTCTATTGTCTGGTGAAATCCCATGCCTTTAGCTTTGTCGAGAGTGCGGCTCGGATACAACCCGAAATATCCATGCACGGGGGTAATCTCGATTCAAGAGCGGAGACCCACGTGAGGGTGAAGCCGGTCCAAGCCACCCGACACCATTAAACTGCCACCAATTGGAGAATCGCCATGACGACCTTTATTCGTACGACCTCGGATGGAAGAAATATCGAAGTGATCGGTCTTGCGATTTGCATCGATGGCAAGCCAGAGTCCGAATACCTTTTGCCTGTAAAGGTTCATCCACGGGCCAAGGAAATTTTGCAGAATGAACCTGAGGCCGCTTTTATGGCGGGCCGCTTAATATTAACGGAAGAGGAAGCTCACCGGGCTGCAGCGGCTCTTTATGATGCTAAAGTGGCCTATGATCAGTCCCCCAAAGGGATCAATGAGCGTATTCGACGAACTCAGCGCACATCGATGATCCAACGCGATGACAGTTAATCCATTTCATCAATCCAGGCCATCTGTATGGCTTCGAGCACTTTTTCATTGCAGTTGGTCTGGTCATCATCAAAACCCTCAAGGTCTTGAATCCAGGAGAAAAGGTCGGTAAATCGGATATAGCGTGGGTCGATGTCGGCATGCTGCTGCTGAAGTTCGATGGCAATATCTAAACTGTCTTTCCATTTCATCGCGGTTTTTCTCTGTCTAACGGGAGTGAGGCGTTATTCTGGCGAAAAGTCGGTTTTAACTTGACGGCGAGTCTGAGATCGACGTCACGGCTCAACCACCCGATGGTTGCCGACTTGAATGCTACATCCTCGGCCTCATCCCAGATCAGGCACATGAGCGCCTCCTCCCGGCTTAATAGTTCATCCTTTTCGAGTTTCTCAATGGCGTCCTGACAGGCCATAGGGTCAATATTATTTCTGTGGAATACGGCTTTGGCCTGATGAATGGCGTAGGCGAGATCTTCGGCAGAGGCCACTTGGGCATGCGCGCCGAGCATGACAAATTCGACGTGTTCAAATTCGGAAGAGGGGGGCTCTGACATGGACAAATTCCTCAGGAATGATTGGCAAAGTGTTCCCCTAAGGGGAGACCAAAAAACTGATCGTCATCTCCTCCCCAAACGCGGTGAAGTTCCCGAGCAGTCTCCCACAGTGAGACTTCACTATCGGTCGAATCACGATAGGTGATTTCGACCGGATGTGTGGCGTTCGCGGTGAGAAAGGCGTTGCCATTCCGAAGAAACCTGAGCAAATCCTTTCGATCAATCGGTCGTATGACCACGCGAGGCGCTTTGTTGACAAGAATCGTTGTCACCTGCATCAGCACCCCACTTCGCTTTCTTCGGTTGGGCTCTCAATTTGCTCCGAGAGGAGGATGCGGGATGCCAGATCGGCATCGGAAGTTAGGGATTGGCCTAGATCCATGCCCCTGAAAACGGCACAGCGACGAAAGACTTCAAGATCGGGATCGACTCCCTTGTGGGCAACATATTTTGCGACTAACTTCGCTAATCCCTTGATGTCCCGTCCCGAGGCTTGGGGGAAAGCATCTGAGAGGATAAGAATCTGTCGGGGGTCTAGCGAAAGGCTAAACTGATCACTCATGACTTTCCAGATTCGACAGCGTGAAGCTGCATCGGGGGGATGAAACTTGATCAAGGCAATGCAACGTGAAACGATGGCCTCATCGATGTCATCAATTCGATTCGTCGTTAGGAATAAGAGACCGTTAAAATATTCCAGGACACGGAGAAAAACCCCAACGACGGCATTCATGGTGATGTCATCGTCCCTTCGTTTGATATAGACATCTGCTTCATCGATGAGAAGCACAGCACCCCACCGTTGGGCTCGTGTGAGAATGTCTTTAAGCGCGGTTTCTAACCCGCTGACATTTAGGCCGAGTTGTCCTGAATGGACCCGGTAGAGGGGTCTTCGAGTTATTTCTGCATAGACTTCTGCGGTGAGCGTTTTGCCAACCCCCGGGGGACCAGCACACAGTACGGTGGTTCCTCCCGATTTCCCACAGACAATATCCTCTGCGAGTAAGTCCATTTCGGCCGTCAGAATGTCGATCAGATCCGTCTGCTCCTTCGGCAATACCAGTTTGTTCCGAAGTTCAGGGCGGTAGGCATAGGGCCTCAGGTCATCCGCGTGGACCCAGAGGTAATGGTGAAGATCGAGATGGTAGAGGAAGACGTAGGGATGAATGGGCAACTGGGTGAAGATACCTTTTGGTAATTCTCCTTGAAGCGAAGCGACCTCATCTTCGGCATTGTAATGGCTGCTTTTTGAGGCCTTCCTGAGGTAGGGTCCAAGAATGTCTCCTGGGGCGTCAAGTGTCAGGGAGCGAGTTGAAAGAACACTCTCGTCATTGACAAGCCGAGCCTCGGTTCCGCTGGAGGAGAGAATCACCAGGTCTTTTCTCGACCAGTCGGTATTGCGATGGGTGGCCGAGGGATCATCGGCATAAAATCCGATTCCTCTTCCTGAGAACTGTTCACCATAACTCCCGCGCCACTCGAGATATCGTGAAAGCGTCTCATCGTAGACCGATATCAGTTCTGGTGATTCTCGAATGAACCCTTTATCGAGAAGGATGAGTCCCACATGTTTCCCAGCAATCTCACTTGCCATGATCCTGAGCGTTAATGTCGTGACACTGCCTTTTGCGTTGGCTTTTAGTTCGAGATAGATCCGTCCAGCCTCGTCATTTGAAGTGGGGGTGTAATCGAGACGCGTGACCACATAGGGCATGGGCCGAGAGGTAACCTGGATATTAAAGAGCCAGCCACGACCCATCGGTTCAGCCAAATATCGGACGATTGCTGGGATTAGATTCTCAAGTTCATCAGCCATGAACGGTTTCAGATCGTCTGCCAAGACGTTGTGGACGGAATCGAGGAGCCACAGTTTTTCGGCATGAGAACCGCCTGCTGCGCGAAGACGTTCAATCAGAAAAGCACGCTCTTCAAATGAGAGTTGGCTAGAGTCAATCTCTACTCGCGAACCAAACTGCAGTTGCTCAAGGAGCGAATTGCGACAAGGGAATTCTCTCGCCAATGATTCAGCGAACTCCTTCTCTAGTTGAATGCGCATAAGCTCCCCTGAAATCTGAACAAGAGGGATTGAATTAACTTATTTTTGGGCGCTCTGAGGCACTGTAGTTACTGAAATGACCTTCCCTTGCGGCTTGTGCTCTGGATTGTTTGATGAATTCGGCAGTTCTGCTCGGCGCTTGCGGTTTTGAAAGGAGGCGGACCATCTCTGTCCGGCAAGAGGGGCAGAGGGGCAGATCGCCTGATCGAGTGAGCAGTTCCTGAACGGTGTCGCATTGGATGCATTGGAAATCGTATAGCGGCATATCAGTTCCTTACATAAATGAAGTCTCAAGACCTCGTTAGTCCAGCAGAGGTTTGGGCTGTGAGTCCCATTCGCATGGAGTGTAGGTTTTGAGTGTTATGGCATGAAGCTCTCCGGTTGCGAGGTTCTCGTACAGCGAAGCCAAAACCATCTGTTGCCTTTTCAGAATGCTGAGATCCTGAAAATCAGGACTGATGATGATCAAATGTAAATTACAGGCTTCACCCGATGGCACAACTCTAGCGTCAGACAGCGCCTCTTGGACCTTCCTTGTGACGTCTTCGACCTTCATGCCCGCAGCACCCAATAATCAAAAACCTGAAGAAAAGCCAAGTAGTTCGACTGTGATGTCCTCTTCACCAATCACGCGAGATTGGCAGGCGAGGCGTGACTTGGAACCCACACCTACGATCTCATCCAGTTTTGAGTTTTCGATAGGACCGATTTTGGAGACGCTTTTTCTTCCGCTCTGAAGGTAGATGTGGCAGCTGCCACATTCACCGTGACCATCACAGGTATTGCTCACCTTTTCCCCCGCAGCCTTGATCAATTCGAGCAGAGACTTGCCAATTTCCGCATCGATGGTCGCTCCAGACGGTTGTATTGTCAGTGTGGACATGAGTAACTCCGTTTAGTGGTTCAAAAATCTAGTGGCTGACGCCTTCGGCCATAGCCGCAATCACACCACTTCCGACGGTGTCCGCTGGATCAAGCTCAACCAGCTTAGAGAGAATCGCTGAACACGTGGTTTGATCACTGCGGCGTAGACGTATGAAGGCCAGAGCCTTTAATGAAAAAAGGTAAAAATGGGCTGGACTATCGTGTTGAGACCACGGTGCGCTATCCACCGTGTGGGCTCGCCAGTCAACGGCAAAGCCACCGAGAAGTGCTGCCGTCTCAAGGGCTTTGCAAACGGTTTTCTCCGCGCTTTCAAGTTCACCCTTGTAGAAGTAGAACTTGTAGAGTGAGAAATAGACTGGCAACGCGGTCGGTGCCTGCCTTTGTGCTTCGAGTAAATAGGCTTCTGCCGTTTCGGTCTCCGACCAAGCTTGTGTGGCTGCACCGAGCAGCTCACCGATGGGTCCTTCAAGGGTTCCGGCGAAGTAGACTCTTTCCGGCTCCAAGCCATACGACATGCTAACTCCAGACCTCTTGTGGTGCCTTGAGTCGCTCAACAGGCGTTCCGTTGATCAGATGTTCCTCAATAATCACCGGAACATCTTCAGGCTTGACCTGAGAGTAAAGGATACCCTCTGGATAGACCAAGACGGTTGGCCCAATATCACAGGTGCCAAGGCATCCGCTCCCGGTTAAGGCAAACTGTCCGTAAAGCCTTCCAGCATCGAATTGCTGCATGAATGCCTGAAAAATGCTGGTTGATCCTAGCTGTCCACAGGATCCTCTGGGATGCCCTGGGGGTCGGCTTTGGGTGCATACAAAAACGTGTTTACCAGGCTTTGGCATAATGATTTTCCTCTGGTCGTAAGGGGAATCTTAAGTTTCAGCGTCGAGCTCCAAGACTCGCTCGCATGCTGTCGAGGGAGATGCTTTTTGAGTCTTGATCCTGAAATACCTTGAAGACCTTTTCCTGCTGGGCAGTAGACTGAACAAAATCTTCGTAGGCTTTGGTTAAGTGGGACTTGAGGCGACTTTTGGCTTCAAGCTCACCCATTTCTTCGGCGATGGGGGACTGCCCTAAATACTGGTTAAACCGCTTCAGGATATGGAGACGGTTAACGTGAACCACCGCGACGTCATACGTAATTTCAAAAAAGTCGAGAAATTCCTCGGTGGCCGAGAACTCCTCGATCTGCTTGAAGATAGGATTCATAGAGTCTTCCTCGTTTCGAGAGAGGGGGCGTGAATTTCGGCCCCGGTGAGATGGCTTGAGGGGATTAAGCCGGTATGGAAAAAGCGTCGAAGCTCAAATTCGGTCGGTGCGCGTTTAGTTCTGGTGGCATGCTGACGAATGGCTAATAGGATCCGTTGGGCCACAACATCTGTTAGTGTGATTCCCATTCCCTGATAAGCATTAACGACAGCATGTATTCCTGAATGTTTACCAAGGACAACCCGATGTTCACGACCCAGATCTCCAGGATCTACGCCTTGATAGTTCCTGACGTATTTCAAAAGTCCATCAACGTGAATACCTGATTCATGCGTAAAGACAGCCTCACCCACAATGCTTTTGTTGGCTGCGATGGGGCGCCCCGAGGCCTTTGCTACGAGTTGAGAGATCGCAGGAAAGTGGCTCACGGCAATACCGGTTTCTATGCCATAGAGTTGATGAAGAGCCATGACGGTCTCTTCAAGAGCCGCATTTCCAGCACGTTCTCCAAGGCCATTGACTGTGGTGTTGACGTGACTGGCACCGGCGCTAATCGCCATCAGGGTGTTCGCTGTAGCCAACCCAAAATCGTTGTGGGCATGCATCTCGATATCAATGTCAACGGTCTGGACTAAGGTCTTAATACAGGCAAATGTGGAGCCGGGGTCAAGAATACCTAGGGTATCGGCAAAGCGGAGGCGGCGAGCTCCGACCATTTGAGCCGTTTCAGCGACTTCACACAGGTAATCCAGATCGGCCCTTGAGGCATCTTCGCAACCGACCGAGACCTTAAGACCCGCATCCACGGCCCGCGGCACCCAATGACGGATTGACTCCAGTACCCAGGAACGGTTTTTTTTGACTTTGTGGGACAGATGGATATCTGAGACTGGAATCGAAAGATTGACGCATCGCGCACCGGACTGAATCGCTGCGGTAAGATCAGGGCCACACATTCGTCCCCAGACCATGAGCTCAGAGGGGAGAGCGAGTTGATGAAGGGCTGAAATCGTCTCTCGTTCCTCAGCTCCCATCACAGGAATACCGACTTCCATTTCAGAAACCCCGGCTTCCGCCAGTACACAGGCGATGTTGATCTTTTCTTCGGGCGTGAAGGCGACCCCTGCGGTCTGCTCTCCGTCTCGAAGTGTCGTATCGTTAATAATCGGGATTTTGATGGCAGTCATGATTCTGAATTTAGTGCGGCATTTCCCGCGCAAGATTGAGCGAGTACTTCGGAATTTCTACGGTGAGGTTGGCATTACCCACGATTGCCTGACAGGAAAGGCGAGAAGTGGGCTCAAGCCCCCAAGCCTTGTCGAGGTTGTCATCCTCGAGTTCACTTGCTTCGTTCAAGCTTTTGTAGCCCTCACGGATGACGACATGACAGGTTGAACATGCACAGGAAAACTCGCAGGCATGCTCGATCTCGATTCCGGCCTCAAGCAGCGCATCACAAATGGTTTGGCCGGGCTCTGCCGGAAGCACACATCCTTCAGGACAGAGATCAGGGTGCGGAAGAAGGGTGATTTCAGGCATCTTTATTCCTGTTCTGTCGATTGAAACGGCATGCGTTCAAAGCCCTCATATGTTGATTTCCGTGACTTTTTGACCCGTGAGTACCTTCTTGACTCCTTGATCCATTCTGCGTCCGGCAAACTCAGTACTGATCGCATTCAGATGATCTGCACTTCGTTTGACAAAGGACCAGTCATTACCGAGCATTGCCTCGCGAAGTTGGTCTATGCCAGCCTGAATCTCTGAACGTTCTGCCGTATCCAGAAGATTTCCGTCTTCTTCGAGTGCAGCTTCGGTGGCAATCACTAGTCGCAGCGCTTCGGCTTTTTGCTCGGCCAGCCTGCGGGCTGCTAAATCCTCTTTGGCATGGGCATAAGCGTCTTCGATCATGTGGGCAATTTCATCATCACCCAGTCCATAAGAGGGCTTTACTTCGATATGGGCGACAACACCGCTCGTTTGTTCTAAGGCGGTCACACTAAGGAGCCCATCGGCATCCACCTGGAATGTGACGCGAATGCGAGCAAGGCCAGCCACCATGGGAGGGATTTCCCGTAGTTCGAAACGGGCCAGTGATCGGCACTCGCTCACCAGTTCTCGCTCACCCTGTACGACATGAAAACTCATCGCTGTCTGTCCGTCCTTAAAGGTGGTGAATTCCTGCGCACGGGCCACTGGAATCGTGGAGTTTCTCGCGATGATCTTTTCGGAGAGTCCCCCCAGGGTCTCAATACCCAGAGAGAGGGGAATGACATCCAGTAGGAGCCAGTCATCACTGCTCCGGTTTCCCGCCAGGAGATTGGCCTGCATGGCGGCACCGATCGCGACCACCTTGTCGGGATCAATATCGGTGAATGGTGCTTTCTTGAAATAGGTTTCAACGGCCATTCGGATACAGGGCATGCGAGTCGCTCCCCCCACTAGCACGATGCCATCGATGTCATCAGGAGCGAGCCCTGCATCCCGTAGGGCTCGTTTGACCGGACCCAGGGTCTTTTTAACCAGGCCTTCAACAAGGCTCTCAAGAGTCTTGCGGTCCAGACAAATACGAGCGACTTCACCGCTCCCAAGTTCTGTCTGGAAATCGATATGGTAAAGATCCGATAACAATTCTTTGGCCTCACGAGACGCCGCTAGTAGCCGTCGCAGATCAAAGGATGAGAGTGAATCAAACCCGTTATCGCGCTGGATCCAGTCTAGGATGGCGAGATCAAAATCATCCCCGCCTAAGGCCCCATCTCCGTTGGTGGCGAGGACCTCGAATATGCCACGGGACAACTTCAATATTGAAATATCAAACGTTCCACCACCTAAATCAAAAATCGCGTAGGTGCCTTCAGCTTGTTGATCCAATCCATAAGCGATCGCAGCAGCGGTCGGCTCATTGAGTAGTCGATAGACCTCAAGTCCAGCAAGTTTGGCCGCATCTTTGGTTGCCTGACGCTGGGCATCGTCGAAATAGGCGGGTACGGTAATGACGGCCCCGGCAATATCTCCTTCTAATTCCCGACTTGCGCGTGACTTCAAAGCTCTCAGAATCTCAGCAGAGACCTGAACGGG
This sequence comes from uncultured Methylococcus sp., assembly GCA_964343925.1. GTDB lineage: Bacteria > Pseudomonadota > Gammaproteobacteria > Methylococcales > Methylococcaceae > UBA6136. The sequence goes on along the minus strand of CAYFLM010000004.1, from coordinate 17,200 downwards.
GCTGATGACGCCAGCGTATGTCTCGAATCGAACCATGTTGGATGTTTCTATGAAGCGGTAAGGCAGGTCTCTTCGCTCCTTCACATCCTCGAGCCCCCGCCCCATGAATCGTTTAACCGAGACAAAGGTATTTTCCGGATCATCTGTCTGATAGAGCTTTGCGCCATGGCCGACCTCGATTTCACCGTCGCCGTGATAGCGAACAACCGAGGGCAAAAGGGCGCGCCCGTTGGAGTCGGCAATGACCTCCGCTCCGAAGCTTTCTTCACGGACCGTGGCTACTAACGAGTTTGTGGTGCCAAGGTCAATTCCGATGGCCCGCCTGTGTGGTGGTTTTTCACGTTTTGCGCCGGGTTCTGAAATTTGCAGCAGCATATCTATTCCATTTCCGCTAAGGCATCGCTGACGTCCTTGCCGAGTTTTTCGAGAAAGGCCAGCTGACGCACGATGACCACTACATCCTGAGTTTTCTTATCGTCGTCAAAAAGACTGGATAGAGATTCTAGAAGAGAGGTTCGTTCATTCCTGATATGAGCCTCGAGGGTTTCTATAGCTGCCTCATTCTTGAGCAGAATGGACTGATGCAGAGTTTCGCGCCATTCCATCTGTTCCAAAAGAAACTCTTTGGGCATAGCCGTGTTGTCATCTTCACGTGTCTGAATACCCATCAGCCCAAGGAGATAACGTGCGCGCTCGAGAGGACGCTTTAATGTCTGGTAAGCCTCATTGGTCAGCGTTGCCCATTGCAGTGTCAATCTCCGTTCGGTATCGCTGAGTTGGACTGCAGTATCCGGGTGAACCCTTGATAGCATCTCGAGGTAATGTTTCTCGAGCATCTTGAGATCGACATCAAAGGATCGCGGAATTCTGAAGAGGTCAAAGTAATTGCCAGGGTTCGCAAACTCCATCCGCCGCCTCACCTAAACGTTAAAGCTTTCGCCACAACCACATTGGTTCTTGACGTTAGGATTATTGAACTTGAAACCCTCGTTAAGCCCCTCACGAACAAAGTCGAGTTCCGTTCCATCGATATAAGCCATACTCTTGGGATCAACTAAAACTGAAACGCCAAATTGCGCGAAGACGAGATCTTCCGGTAGCGCCTCGTCGACAAATTCAAGTGTATAGGCCAATCCTGAACAGCCAGAGGTTTTGACGGCTAGCCTAAGTCCGATACCAGATCCACGGTTAAGCAAATGTTTTTGGATCTGACGTGCCGCTTTCTCGGTCAAGGTGATGGCCATGAGGTCCTCGCTGATTGGAATTCAGTTCAATGGGAGGAGCAGCTTCCAGAGCTCCCGTCTACGGAGAACGAGCTGCCACAGCTACAGGAAGCCGACGCATTGGGGTTGCGAATGACAAAGCGCGAACCCTCAAGCCCTTCCTGATAATCGATTTCTGCCCCGATCAGATAGGGAAGGCTTGCTGGATCAACCATCAATGTGACACCGTCCGTGACGACCGAGGTGTCGTCCTCGCCTATGGTGTCCTCGAAAGCAAAGCCATATTGCAGTCCGGAGCAGCCGCCACCGGAGACAAAGACACGGAGCTTGAGCTCTGGGTTGCCTTCCTCAGCAATCAGTTCAGCAACTTTTGAAGCGGCATTGGTTGAGAAAAGAAGAACCGAACTAGCAGGTTCATGTTCGTGGAAGATCTGAGTTGATGCTGTCGACATGCGGATTCCTCTCTTAAGCGACTGATTTGCAGATTTGGTACCCATCATCCTGAAGGCCTGATTTGGCCTTGTAGTCACTGACTGCAGCCTTGATGGCATCCTCGGCGAGCACAGAGCAATGAATCTTGACTGGAGGGAGAGCCAGTTCTTCAGCAATCTCGGTGTTCTTGATCGAGAGGGCTTCCTCTATGGTTTTCCCTTTAACCCACTCCGTGACCAGGGAGCTACTGGCAATCGCAGAGCCACAGCCATAAGTCTTAAACTTTGCATCCTCGATGACACCCGATTCATTGATCTTGATCTGGAGTTTCATGACGTCACCACAGGCTGGTGCACCCACGACACCAGTTCCAACGCCGTCTTCATCCTGTTCGAATGTGCCAACATTTCGTGGGTTTTCGTAATGGTCGATGACCTTTTCGTTGTAAGCCATTGAGGTCTCCTAAGGGTTGGGTATCTAGTGAGCCTCAGCCCACTGAACCGAGTTGATGTCGATGCCTGCCTTGTACATGTCCCACAGAGGAGACATATCGCGGAGGCGATATACAGATTTATGTAAAAGGGCAACCGCATAGTCGATTTCTTCCTCTGTGGTAAAGCGACCGACACTGAAACGGATGGAGCTATGCGCAAGCTCATCGGGACGACCGATGGCACGAAGGACATATGAAGGTTCGAGGCTGGAGGAGGTGCAGGCCGAGCCGCTGGAGACGGCAAGATCCTTGATCGCCATCATCAAGGATTCACCCTCAACATAATTGAAGCTGACATTCAGATTGTGGGGAACGCGACTTTCTAGATCCCCGTTGATGTAAATTTCCTCCATCCCTCGGATCCCATTCAGCAATCGATCCCTAAGGGAGCGAATTCGAACGGATTCTTGAGCCATTTCAAGGCCAGCAAGACGAAATGCTTCCCCCATACCGACAATTTGATGGGTTGCAAGCGTCCCTGAACGCAGCCCCCGCTCATGTCCACCCCCATGCATCTGAGCCTTGAGTCGGATGCGCGGCTTGCGGCGGACATATAGGGCGCCTATTCCTTTGGGGCCATAGGTTTTGTGAGCAGAGAAAGACATCAAGTCGACTGGAAGTCTTTCCAGATCGATTGTGACCTTGCCGGTGGATTGAGCGGCATCAACATGAAAAATAATGCCCCGGTCCCTGCACAGTTGGCCTATCTTCTCAATGTCCTGTATGACCCCAATTTCATTGTTAACGTGCATGATGGAGACCAATGCAGTGTCTGGACGCAATGCACCGACAAAGACATCGAAATCCAAAAGCCCATTAGGTAGCGGGTCAAGATAAGTAACTTCAAAGCCCTGAGCTTCGAGTTCACGCATGGGGTCGAGCACCGCCTTATGCTCAGTCTTGAGCGTGATGAGATGCTTCCCTTTGGTCTCGTAGAAAAGGGCTGCGCCCTTAATGGCCAAGTTGTCCGATTCCGTGGCCCCCGATGTCCATATGATTTCCCGGGGATCGGCATTCACTAATGCAGCCACGTTGGCGCGGGCTTCTTCTACTGCCTTGTCAGCCGTCCAACCAAAGCTATGCGATCGACTTGCGGGGTTCCCGAAGTGTTCGGTGAGGTAAGGGATCATCTGATCCGCTACGCGGGGATCCACCGGAGTTGTTGCGGAGTAATCGAGATAAACCGGTATCTTCATCGAGGTAGGCTCCGGAATAAACATTTGGCGTAAAGCAGGAAGGTTTGCCAAGGACACTGCAAACATCGCGCCAACCCCTAAAAAGTTCCTGAACGCCGCTATTTGTCTGAGGTCTTCACTAAAATCGGGCTGAACTTTTTGTCAGGTTTCCTACAAATTGTGTGAAATGTTCAATCAAGCCATATCTAAATCGTCTGAGGTCCGAGTCGTTTTACGGTGTTTGGAGGTTCTTTGTGGATTGGCCTGGAAAATGCTTTGCAACTCGCTAAAGTGTCTCGCGTCATTCGAAGAGGGGATCCATGATTTACGTCGTTCAAATGCCAAAGGCAGGTCGCCCGCATGCATGGTTCGCTTTCGACAAGGACGATTTCAAACGAAAGGTCAACGCTCATTGCAATGACGATCGCGTGATATTCAAGTCTGCGACCGCTCGCGAGGTGCTTCAGGAGGCTGGACTTAATCCTGACTGGCCGACAGCGAGCGAAGATTATCCCGAGGTTTATAGGGCTGCTGCGCAAAAAGGGTGGGGCGCAGCGCTCTATCGAGCTGACTATTACACAGGCGATCATCGCTACACTGAAAACCCGATTGACGAGTGGGATGCCTACGCGGCTGCGATTGGTAATCCTGAAGATGACTGCAGGATTTATGGTTCAGATGCATCCGCTGTCCATGCCCTGTACCACGATCCCTTTTTTCAGCAGCGGGAGAGCTTTTATGCCCAGCTTGCTCTTCGTGAACAGCTGGTTGCTCTTGAAGTGATCGCCGAGGATTTCTAACCTTTAGCTAGATTCCTCGGCTAGGCAGTCCAGTAGGATTTCAACGAGGTGTCGCGCATTCCGTGATGCCCCATCTTGAATCTGGTGGCGACAACTGGTGCCGTTAGCCAGTATCCAGTCTTGGGGGTCAGCAGACCTTACGGCAGGGAACAGCGCGATCTCCCCCATGGCCATGCTCACCTCATAGTGCTCTTGCTCCAACCCAAAGGCCCCCGCCATACCACAGCAACTGGATTCAATCAGCTCAACGCCTAGCCCTGGCACTTTGGAAAGAATTTTGCGAAGTGGTTTTAGGGCTCCAAAGGCTTTCTGATGGCAGTGGCCATGAATCCATGTCTTCTTCCCTTCCATGAGCTTGAATGGAAGTTCGAGCTGGCCGTTCTCCATTTCTTTGGCTAGAAACTCCTCAATCAGAAATGTCTTTGTGCCAAGCTTTTGTGCTTCAGTCGGAGGGAGTAGTGAATGGTACTCGTCCCGCAGCATGAGGACACAGGAGGGTTCAAGCCCGACAATAGGCCAGTCCCTATCAAGGTATGGTCTCAGTGCGCAGAGGGTTCTCTCGGCTTCTTGCCGGGCTTCTGAAATGAGTCCCTGGGAGAGATGGGTTCTTCCACAACAAAGCGGTGGATCCTGTGGCGCTGCCTGAGCAAGGTGGACTCGATAGCGACCACGGTGCAATAGCGCGACAGCTGCTCTGGCAATCGCTGGATCGAGATGGTTGCTAAATGTATCAACCCAGAGGACGACATCACTGTGTCCTTCTTGTTGAGTATCACGATGCACTTCCTTGAGAAAGGATCTAGTTGCACGTTTGGGAAGTGTGCGCTGACCAGCGATTCCAAGGGTTGCCGCCAGAAACGAGTTAAGGCCGGGTAGATGCTGGCGCAATCCGATCAACGTGTTGTAACCCCAAAGATGATGAAGTAAGGCGGGGTAGGACGCAAAAAGGCGAGTTCGCAATGGAACTGAGCCTGACGTAAGCCAACGTTGTGCCAAGGACTCGGCCCGGAGCAGGGCCATATCAACACCATTAGGGCACTCCCTTTTACAGCCCTTGCAGCCGACGCAGAGATCCATGGCATCAATCAGATCAGGATGATTGAAAGCCTCATCCCCTAAGTCGCCGTTAAGGCAATCGCGGATCTTTTGGGCTCGGTATTGAGTAGAGTGCTTGTCATTGCCGGTTACCCTAAAACTTGGACACATGACGCCTCTCTCAAGGGTCTGGCAACGTCGATTGCCGATACAGGCTGCTGCCGCCTTGCCGAACCCCCCGCCTTGGGCTGGGATGGATGCATAAGCATCGCCTTCGCCGTAGTGGTTGTATCCGCTCCAATCCAGTTGTGTCTTCATCGTGTTCATCCAAGGCTTTTTCTGCTGAAGAGGAAGGCAGCATACGTGCCAGAGGGATTCGGGTTTTGCTGAACCTTGTTGCCTCAGCGGATCTCTGGAAAACAGGATGACCAAATTCTCGGCGGGATTTGTCACGTTTCAGACAAACCATGACAAAACGACCGTTGATGTTTGTATTGTCCTCGTGCGAAAAGGCGGTGATTCTATAAAACGCATTGAAATAATTGACAAAATTAGTCTGGCATTACGTTTGCTTAGTAAGAGCTCAAGGGATTCTGTCCAAGGGATGCCCGCATCATGCTCATGGCCAAGGTGGGAAGCCTGGAATTCTTAAACGATAACCGGAGAGTCACATGCAATCGAATCAGTCAGCCGTCGAAGATCAGGCTTCACCGCCAGTCGTCAATATTGAGGACATCATGCAGCAGGTTGCTGACCATAAGGGTTGTGGGACTTCGGGAGGATCAGGTAAGGCCAGTTGCGGCTCCGGTGCCGGTGAGAATGATCTTCCCAAGGAAATCTGGGACAAAATCAAGAATCACCCTTGCTACAGTGAAGAAGCGCATCATCACTTTGCCCGCATGCATGTGGCTGTTGCTCCTGCATGTAACATTCAATGTAACTACTGTAATCGGAAATACGACTGTGCCAATGAAAGTCGCCCAGGTGTCGTTAGTGAAAAGCTGACCCCCGAACAGGCAGCAAAAAAAGTATTGGCTGTGGCCTCGACGATCCCTCAGATGACTGTTTTGGGAATCGCGGGCCCCGGGGATCCGTTAGCGAATCCTGAAAAAACATTTAAGACATTTGAGTTGGTCGCAAAATACGCTCCCGACATCAAGCTCTGTGTCTCTACTAACGGGCTCGCCTTGCCGGATCTGGTTGATCGTTTATCAATGTACAACATTGACCATGTGACGATTACGATCAATATGATCGACCCTGAGGTGGGGGCGAAGATCTACCCATGGATTTACTACAACAAGAAACGTTATACCGGAGTTGAGGCTTCCAAGATTCTGACCGAGCGACAGCTCCAGGGTCTTGAAATGCTGACTTCTCGGGGGATTCTCACCAAGATCAATTCCGTCATGATTCCCGGGGTCAATGACCACCATCTCGTGGAGGTCAACAAGGCAGTCAAGTCACGGGGTGCCTTCCTCCATAACATTATGCCGCTGATTTCAGCACCAGAACACGGAACCGTCTTTGGTCTGGAAGGTCAGCGGGGTCCCACAGCTCAGGAGCTCAAGGCGCTTCAGGATAGCTGTGAAGGTGAGATGAACATGATGCGCCATTGCCGCCAGTGTCGGGCGGATGCTGTAGGCCTTCTTGGGGAAGACCGTAGTGCCGAATTCACAACGGAAAAAGTTATGGAAATGGAGGTCAGCTATGACCTCGAGGGTCGAAAGGCCTACCAGCAGGCTGTCGAGATAGAGCGCCAGTCTGTTGTCGATGCTCGTGAAGAAGAGCTCAAGAGCCTTGCTGGAACACAATCTGATATCAAGATGCTGATCGCCGTTGCTACAAAAGGCAGCGGTCGGGTCAATGAGCATTTTGGTCATGCGACCGAGTTCCAGATCTATGAGTTGAGCACGGCAGGAGCAAAATTCGTCGGACATCGTCGTGTCGACATGTATTGTCAGGGAGGCTTTGGCGAGGAGGACACGCTCCAGACCGTCATTAGAGCCATTAACGATTGCCACGCGGTATTCGTCGCCAAGATCGGGGCCTGTCCGAAGGGAGATCTTAAGGCGGCGGGCATTGACCCCGTTGATCAGTACGCAAACCAGTTCATTGAGCAATCAGCAATTGCCTACTTCAAGGAGTACGTCGAAAAAGTGGGTAGCGGTGAAATCACGCACGTCGTTAAGGGCGATGCGGAAATTCGCCAAGGTGCGTTGATAGCAGCCTGAGGGCGCCATGATATCTCGGCTGTTTCGCAATAGCAGTCGGGATCTCCTGTAAAGCAGCGGAGGCACTTAAGAATGGCATTCAAAATTGTTGAAGAAAACTGCACGGGTTGTTGCGCTTGTGAGCCTGAGTGTCCAAATCAGGCCATTACGGAGACATCCAACGGACTTTTTGTCATTGACCCCGTCAAATGCACCGAGTGCATCGGCCACCATGACGAGCCCCAGTGTCTCGCTGTTTGTCCCATTGATCTGACCTGCATTATTGATGATGACTATCCCCGTTACTCTCTTAACTAGGTAAAACTGATGGATCTGACCATTACCCCGAGTGCTCACAAATTTGTTACCCGAATGATCCGCTTCGGTGGCTGCGGCGAAGATGCCGGATTCCGCCTATCGGTGACGCCTGGTGGCTGTTCAGGCCTGGCTTCAGAATTCAGCATTGAGAAGGAGCCACTGCCAGGTGATGCCGCTGTGGTGATCGATGGACTCAAGCTCTTTCTACCCGCAGAGAGTCGAATCTTGCTTCAGGGGGTGACGATGGATTTCAAGGATACGCCCATGCAAAGCGGCCTTGCCTTTGTGGATCCAAAAGCAACCGGGTGTGGTACTTGTGGAACTAGTTCTCCGGGGGCGATCCCCGGGGAAGTAAGCGTTTCGATTCAGTCCATTCCGATCAAAACCGCCTGATAGAGAAGGGATAAACGATGCATGCTGCAAAGGTCGTGGGTCTAACTGGAATCGATGATGGCAGCAATTCGGATTGGGTTGGTTTTGAGTGTCTGGGTGCTGGACTTCATCCAAAAGCTGAAGAGCATCTACGAGAAGCGGGGCTCAATTACCACAACGAAGTCGTAGCCCTTGATCACCTGGCACAAGCCGCAAACATTGCTCCGGGCCATGCAGCGGTTTTTATCGGAACCTACCGATTCTTTTTCTACAAGAATCGATTGGAAGAAGCACTCAGAGTAGGGGCTGACTGTCTAAAAAAGGCAGCGGGTGACATCGGGATTGAGTGCGATTGGCGCCAAGCCAAACCCTCTGATGCTGATTTCAGTCGATTCGACTCTATTCTCCCCCGCTTTTTTCTTTTTACGCTTAAAGGATACGCCTATCTCAATCTGCGCCTCGGAAATCTTGATGAGGGCAGGCAGGCACTCCTCAAGCTGCTTGAACTGGATCCTTCGGACAAGATAGGCGCTCAAGTCCTTCTGAATGTCCTCGAACGGCAAGGGCGGAATGATGATGGCTACGAGGATGGAGATTGAAGAGGCTCTTGATTGGCAAGGGTGCCCTCTTGACTGCGAGGTTTGTGAAAACTTCCCGCTTTCGCGAAGAGGTCAGTGTGAGATCGGTAAATCTTGTGTTCATGATCGTTACGCCCGAAGGATTGATCGATTCTTTGACTGGAATCCTGCACTCGCTAAGCAATATTTGGAGCATCCCTACTTTGAAACTCGTGCTATTGCGGCAAAACATGTGGAGGTTTTCTACCTTTCACGATTGGTTGATGATTCGGATGAAACTGTGCGCCAAAGTGTGGCCCTCCGCCTGCCAACCAGTTCGAGGCTCTTTCTCAAGCTTAAGAACGACCCCCACCGTGAGGTCAGGATCAGAGTTGCGCAACGCATTGGCCCTGACGAGCTCGGTAGCATGATTCGTGATCCAGATTACTTCGTTCGACAAACGGTAGCTCAAAGGTTACCCGAGGGATTACTGGTCATGATGAGCCAGGATACAGATTCCGAGGTTCGTAAAGTCGTTGCCTCAAGAACCTCTGGAGAAGTCCTATTCAGCTTGGCGCATGATCATGACGTTTCGGTTCGTATAAGGGCGATTAATCGACTGCCATTGGAGAGGCTTCCGGTCTTTCTCAAAGATCCCGATTGGCAAATTCGATACCACGTTGCGCTTCGAATCGAACCCACTTTCCTGAGGGTGCTTACTGAGGATCCCGAACCGGTCATACGGGAGGTTGCATCGAATCGTCTTGAAGATTTTTCCGGACCGGAAGGTCACTCCCTTTACTGATCTGGAGGTTCAATCCCATGGCCGTAAATATCGTCCGCGATAGTGATGTCAATGAACTGGATCTGCCACCCCGGTTTAATTTTGGTGAAAAGGTGAAATCCAAGAAGGTGGTGCGTAACGATGGCACTTTTGTGGGTGCTGAAATTGGTGACATCTTGGTCAAGAAGGGAGATGTTGGATATGTCCGCAGTATCAACACGTTCCTTCAGCAATTTTATATCTATGCGGTCGACTTTCCCGATAGAGGGTATGCCGTAGGAATGAAAGGGCGGGAGATTGAGTCAGTTGATTACCCACCAATGCCTGCGGTGCCCTTGATGGAGAAATCTCTATGAAAGATCCACGTATGCCCATTTATCAATGGGGGCAGACTGTTTTTGTTGAGCACGACCTTGCCAATGATGGGAGCTACCCAGGGTACCCGCCAGAGGCGGTTTTGGTGAAATCAGGATCTAAAGGCCAGATTGTTCAGGTTGGCCATCATGAGGAGGCCAATATTCCCATTTACCTGGTTGAGTTTGAGGGGGGGCACGTCATCGGTTGTTTTGAAGAGGAGATCCATTCAGACCGAAGTCTCCAGCAGGTGGCGGGAATTCTTTGACCTACTGATGGACGGAAAGTCTCCATGAAACGCGTTTTCCTATCCGGTATCCCCAGTGTCTTTTCATCCCAATGAGTTTGACAAAAAGCGAATCGAACGCGCGATACGAAAACGAAGGCGCTACCGCTATGTGACACCTCAGGTGGACTCCAGTGAGAATGGCTACGTCATAAGGAGCGCGTGTTGTTCCCGCAACGTGGACCCTGAGGGAGGGCAGATCGATATAGCAAGGCTTGAATATCGAGACAAGCGGGGGGCGTGGTGGCTTTATTACAAAAACCACGACATTGGTCATTGGGTCGTATCCGGGGAGTTCCCGAACTTAGCACACGCAATTGAGCTTTTGAACGAGGATCCGGATCGGAGATTTTGGCAATGACGGCAAGCACCTCCATCTATCTCGATAACAATGCAACGACACGCGTGGCGGCACCATGTGCAGACGCGCTCGTTCGAATGCTGACTGCTTGCTATGGCAACCCTTCGAGCAAGCATTCTCTGGGGCAGGCGGCCAAGGAGGAGTTGAACTCGGCAAGGGCCAAATTAGCCATGCTCATTGGATCTGCAGCCGCCGAATTGGTTTTTACTAGCGGGGGTACAGAGTCTATCCACCATGCCATAACAAGCGCGTTGGCGCTGGCGCCTGAGCGACGAAGGATTGTGACGACGACCGTTGAGCACTCTGCAACCTTAAAGTTTTTGGAAACTCTGGAGGGGAATGGCTACGAAGTCGTCAAGATTCCGGTCAATAGTCATGGGGAAATATCACTTGAGGCGGTCGATGAGTCTTTGAATGATCAAACCGCGCTGTTGAGCTTTCTGTGGGCGAATAATGAAACAGGTGTTTTATTTCCAGTTGAGTCATTGGCCCGAATGGCTAAGCAGAAGGATATTTGGGTTCATTGCGATGCCGTTCAGGCCGTTGGCAAACTGCCCGTTGATGTTTCTTTAGTACCGGTCGATTTTCTGTCTCTCTCAGGGCACAAATTCGGAGCACCTAAGGGGGTAGGGGCATTATTCGTCCGGAGAGGAGTGAAAGCTTTGGCGTTCCATCCAGGGAGTCAGGAGCGGGGACGAAGAGGAGGAACCGAAAATCTTCCTGGCATTGTCGCTCTGGGTGTTGCAGCTGAAATGGCGCATCAACGGCTTCAATCTGATATTCCAATGCGTGTTCAGGCATTGACCCATCGACTTGAGGCTGGCCTTAAGTTTGGCCTCGGATCCATCCAAATTAATGGTGATAGGGCGCCCAGGGTGCCAGGAACGACCAGCTTAAATTTGGGTGGACGCGCTCCAGCGGAGATTGTTCTGGATAAGCTGGATCGCAAAGGGATTCATGCCTCGGCGGGCTCAGCTTGCAGTGCAGGGGGAAATGCGCCTTCCCATGTCCTGATTGCGATGGGGTTGGATGAGGATGAGGCCCTGTCCACACTGAGGTTCTCTTTGTCCCATGAAACAACCGCCGATCAGATTCAAACTGTAATCGACGTGCTCCCTGAGTTGGTCCGTGAGGCCATGAAAGAGAGCCAGTGAAATCAATGCTTTTGTTTTTACTCATCACGAGGAATATCAATGAAGGTCATGATTCGAAGAGACAACGCCGGCGTGTTGACGGCTTACGTGCCCAAGAAGGACCTTGAAGAGCCAATTGTGGATCAGGCCACACCTGATCTGTGGGGGGGCGTTGTGACATTAGCTAACGGCTGGAAACTTGAACTTCCCGAAATGCCGCCGGATACCCGTTTGCCGATTACCGTGGAAGCCAGAAAGTTAGGTGAATAAGTATGGCGCTGGGACAAATTGAGGTTGAGCGGATTCGAATTCTGATTGAGCGAGTCAGTGAGCCTGGACTCGTTTTTCAGGGGCTAAAGCAACTCTTGCCTGGAATCCCTGTGAGTCGATGCGATGCCAGTGATGTCGATTATGAGCAGCCCTTTATCGAAACCGATACTGTGGCTCTTTATTTCTTGGATACCTCGGAGCACTGTGTGAGGATCACCCAAAGTGCAGATCACGCGGCAGGACTTGTGGTTGCAGTCAAGGGATAGGATTTCATATGACTATTGAAGCGACACTCCTTTTTTCAGATCCTGATATCAGCTTGCTCGAATTGGAGCGTGTCGAGTCCGTTCTCAAGTCTCCAAGGCTAAATTCTGGTCCTATGGTAGAGGCCTTGGAAGCGGCCTTCGCAAATTATCTTGGTCGTAACCATGCAATCGCGGTAAATAGCGCCAATATGGGGCTCTTGCTCACGCTCAAGGCATTGGGTGTGCAGGCCGGTGATGAGGTGATTTTATCCTCCTTTGCATTCAGAGAGACTTTACAGGCCGTGGCATTGACCGGCGCCACCCCGGTCTTCGTCGATATTGACTATTGGTCCTGCACCTTGGTTCCAGAAAAAGTTGAAGCAGCTCTAACGACCAATACGAGAGTCATCGTAGCCCATAACACCAATGGTCATCCTGCGATGTGGGCACCGCTTCGAAAGATTGCCGAACAGCGTGGTGTATTTCTACTCGAGGATTCTAGCGAGGCTATCGGATCCCGCTATCAGGGGACCTTGGTTGGTTGCTTCGGAGATTGCTCTGTTTTCGACCTCACCCAACCAGGACCTTTATCCGCAGGCGAGGGGGGGATTATCGTCACGGATGATAGTCAGTTAGCTGGAAAGATTCGACACCTTCGATCTCTTCGTCTTGAGGAGCGACACTCCGTCGTGGCGAATGATTTTCCTTCTTACCGCGCTGAGTTGGGTGAAATCAATGCGGCTTTAGCGCTAACTCAACTGGAACGTCTGGATGAGATCCTGGCCCGCCGTAAGCGGGTTGCAGCATATTACGATAATCACATGCTCTCCTTTGAGGGCATTAAGCCTGCCTATATTGCGCCTGAGGTGGACGAAATCCATTGGATGACTTACCTCGTTCATCTAGGGACGCGCTTCACTCGATCCAGCCGGGACGCCATTCTCAATGATCTCGCTACAGAGCAGATCGAAGCATATGCCTATTGCCAGCCGTTGCATACGCGAAGCTATTACGCGAAGTTGGGTTATCGCCGTGGCCAGTTTTTTGTGACGGAAAAGTTAGGAGATCGGGCGATTGCGCTGCCCTATCACGGGCATCTGTCAGAAGATCAGGTCGGGTTTATCGTTAAAACCACCAAAGATGCATCCATCAATGTGGGTGCTGGTGCCGCTATCTATCTTTAAAGATCCATGGCGAGTTTCCTTAGGCGCGAAGTCCGGCGAATTGGCAAAACCATGGTGACGGTTTTGCCGAGTGGGAAGATTGTGCAGTTGGCCAAAGGCTCACGCTTGTGGGAAGCCTTGCCGCTATCTGGCAATGAACGTGATAGCCACTGCGGCGGAAAGGCGCGCTGTCACACATGCAGGATTACGGTGATCGAGGGAGGTCATGATTTGTCGCGAATGGATCGACGCGAGCGAATTCAATTAGATGAGGTTGCTCGGGGTGACCCCAACGCAAGACTAGCCTGTCAGACGGTTATTGGTTCTGACCGGGTCACTATTGTTATACGCGATTTCCGCAAGCTCCCGGCAAGGTCGGGCTAGAAAACAGAAAATTTAAGCGAGATTAACCATATGAATCACTCCCTCCTCATTGAAATTCAGGGCTTTTTGTCCAAAGGCGAGGTTATTCCTTATCTGGGTCCTGCGGTACTCGGATTGGAAGAGTCCCCGGAAAATCCGGATACCCCAGAGCGACTAGTCGAAATTCTGACTTCAAAAGTTACGGTTCCCCACAAGATCAGAAAAAACCTGACTGCAGCGGGGCAGTACATCGAGAATTTTAAGCATCGGAAGACACTGGTAAAAGAGCTCAATGAGGCCTTCGCGCATGCCCCTAAACCCAATAGCCTCCACCGCTGGCTGGCAAAGGGTGACGCAAAAATCCCCCTCATTGTCGATGTTTGGTATGACCCCAGCCTTTTGGAAGCCTTTAAAGAGCGGACAGATTTTGGGTTGATTCAGGGAGTCAGTCGAGCGGAGCATATGACCGACTGGGTTCACTACTTTGACGCTGCCCTTAATCAAATGGACGAATCGACCGCCTCGGCATGGACCACGCTTCTCTATCAGCCCTTGGGGTGCGTAAGACCGATGAGTAATTTCATCATCTCGGATTCGGACTACGTTGAGGTTCTAACGGAAATTGATATCCAGACCCCAATCCCTGAGCGCGTTCGTGAGTTACGATCCGGTCGCCACTTTCTGTTTTTGGGATGCAGGTTTACAACGCAGCTCGAAAGAACCTATGCGCGCCAGATTATGAAGCGTTCTTCCGATGTCCATTGGGCCGTTTTGCCCGAAACGGCGACACGCAACGAACTTCGCTTCATGGAGGAGCAAGGGATTCGGCGAATTGAAATGCCGTTGGCTCACTTTGCCAATGCTCTGATCGATGGAGGGGCGCCCTGTGGGCGAGCTGCCTGACTCACAAAATATGGTTTAAAGTTTAAAACTTCTTGATTTCGATGTTGTATTTCTTGAGCGCATAATGAATTTGGCGGGTGGTCATCGACAAGAGTCTGGCTGCCTTTGCCTGAACCCAACCGGATTGCTCCATCGCCCATATAAGCCGCTCACGTTTTGAAGCAAATTGAGGAATTCCCTCGATATCAGCCAAGAAACCGTCTTCCTCCTCGTTCTGAAGCGCCTTTTGTTCCTTTTTTAGGGGATGACCAGTTACGTTAGGAACCGGGCTTGCCATCTGTGAAATGGGTCGTAAGGCGATCGAGAAACACAGATTCTTCTGGCATGGTAGGTTCACATCTTGAATCACTTTCCCGCTGGTCATGGCGGCAGTCCTTTCCACGCAGTTTTCCAGCTCCCGCACATTTCCGGGCCAATAGCAGTCGATTAGGATGTTGAGGGCCTCTTGAGACATGGCGATCTCACGATGGTTTTCTTCGTTGAAGCGGTCCAAGAAGTGCTCGACCAGCTGAGGAATATCTTCAGAGCGATTCCGAAGTGCCGGAAGAATGATGGAAATGACATTGATGCGAAAGTACAGGTCAGCCCGGAACTCATTATTGGCAACGGCTTCCTCAAGATTCTTGTTTGTTGCGGCAACCAGGCGGACGTCGACTTTGATCGGCCTGGTGCCACCCACGCGTTCGAATTCCCCCTCTTGTAGTACGCGAAGCAACTTGACCTGAAAGGCTGGAGAAACATCACCGATTTCGTCAAGGAACAAAGTGCCGCCATCGGCGAGTTCGAATCGACCTTTACGTTCACTGGTTGCGCCGGTGAACGATCCTTTCTCGTGACCAAACAATTCGGACTCGAGAAGAGTTTCAGACAATGCCGCGCAGTTGACGCGGATGAAGGGTCCCTCTCGGCGAGAACTCAATTGGTGGATCGCTTGCGCAATGAGTTCCTTGCCTGTTCCACTCTCACCTCGAATCAAGACCGTGGAATTGACCCCGGCGGCTCTTTCCACATCTGCGAAAACCTCCTGCATGATGGGGCTTTCCCCAATGATATTAGCCATCCCTTCTGAGGGTCTCGCCTGTTTCTGGAGTCGATGCTGAACATGCATCAAGCTCGCGCGTTCCGTTGCAACCTTTCGATGCAGGGCTAGGTGCTGACTTATCAAGTCTGCAACCATTTCAAGAAAATCAACATCCTCATTGAGCCTCCCTTCATATCGCGACATTTCCAAATCCACGCTTATGGCGCCTATTGTTTCGCCTTCGACATGAATAGGGATCCCAAGAAAGGCAATTTGATGAGTGCTGGCTAGGGAGCGAGACCCAGTTTTGTTCAGAAACAGAGGCTCTTTGGCGATATCAGGAACAATAAAGGACTTTCCTGTTGTGATGATTTTGCCGATGATTCCCTCACCCTTCTGGAATCGCCCCCGTTCAATCTCTGCTGAAGTGAGGCCGCTTGCACCGATGACGTGCACATCCCCTGTTTCTTGAACCAAATAGATCATGCACCGCTGCATTTCTAATTGAGTGGTAAGAACCCCTAAAACATCACGGATGGTCCGTGCGAAATCAAGCGACGCCCCAAGCGTCTTACTAATCTCGTAAATGGCCCTTAGGCCATGGTACCCATAAGAAACAGAACCTTGCATTGAATTCTCCTGAGGGAGAGCGTCAGAGATGCGTATCTTTCAAAGGCTATCCGCAGACAGGACTCCATAATCAAGCCTGTAAACCCTAAATAACCTGAAAATCTAACAGCATGAAGCATGCCATGTCGCGTTTGTGGGGCCTATTGTGCTATTGCTGACGAATTGTCTAATACACGACAGATTGATGTGTCGTTAACTTATTGAAAAACAGAGAGATAAGTCGATGGCATTATCTGTGCAAAGGGTTAGTCAGTGCTAACGATTGGTCTCGTTTAGCTTTGTTCATCCTGATTACGAAAATGAAAAGGTCGCATCATGAGTCCCAAAAAACCCAGCATCCCGGTTGTGTATCCTGCTTCTGCTTCTCCCTGTCATGTTTCTAACAACATGAATAAGAATTTGAGCATAACGCCAAATCGGCCCATCATTCCGGCCCCTCCAGAGCCTGGCAAAGTTCTTTGGTCTCTTGCACCCTTATAAGTTATTTCCTGCAAAGCTCATCTCACTAGACCGATCACACAGTTGTCTGATTGGGATGCGCTTGGTTTAGTGCGGCGGACTTAAAAAAACTATGCATCCTCTTTTCAATGACTTGAATGAAGCCTTCATCTGGGCACCGGACGGAGCTAGCCTCACTCTCAGGAATAATCTACATCGAGGGCTTTTTGGCCAGGTTTTCAGTTTGTCTTCTGATCATGATTGGCTTTCGCTAAATCGTGAGGAAAGTCTTTCCAGCCTGCATGGGATACTAATGTCCATGGCCAGCAAAGGATGCTATCTCGAAACCTTGCCAGTTATCCATAAGATGATGGACCTTGTCGCTGAGTCGCTAGGTGTTAGTCGCGATGTGACTGACTTAAATAAAAACCAGGTCGGAACTGCAATCATGAAGTCGATGAGCCTATTTAGGTTTCATCTGTTGTTATTGAAAACAGAAGCTTATCTTCAGAACCAGATTGGAAATGTGGATGTGGCAAAAGCCTTACTCGAAAAGGTCCTTGAATTTGATGGTTGCAATCGATTGGGTGCGCGGGAGCTGCTTGAGTCCCTCCCTGCAACGGTCATTTCG
>CAYFLM010000003.1:5154-69876 GCA_964343925.1 uncultured Methylococcus sp. | reverse complement strand
TTCGAAACGACGCCGGCGCCTACTGTACGACCACCTTCACGTACCGCGAAGCGTAATCCCTCGTCCATAGCGATAGGATTAATCAACTTCACCGTGACCTTCACGTTGTCTCCAGGCATCACCATCTCGACTCCAGATGGCAGATCCACAGATCCCGTTACGTCCGTCGTACGGAAGTAAAACTGCGGACGGTAACCATTGAAGAACGGCGTATGACGACCACCTTCGTCCTTCGACAATACGTAAATCTCAGCTTCAAAATGCGTGTGCGGCTTGATCGAACCCGGCGCCGCCAATACCTGACCACGCTCAACTTCTTCACGCTTCGTACCACGCAGCAGTACACCTACGTTGTCGCCCGCAACACCTTCATCAAGCAACTTGCGGAACATCTCAACACCCGTGCACGTCGTCTTAACCGTGTCACGAATACCAACAATCTCAACTTCCTCACCGACCTTCACGCGACCGCGCTCAACACGACCCGTGACCACCGTTCCGCGACCCGAAATCGAAAATACGTCTTCGATCGGCATCAGGAATGGCTTCTCAATGTCACGCTCAGGCTCAGGAATGTAACTGTCCAGCGCTTCCACCAACTTGATGATCGCAGGAACACCAATCTCACTCTGGTCGCCTTCCAGCGCCTTCAATGCAGATCCCTGCACAATCGGCGTGTCATCACCAGGAAAATCATACTTCGACAACAATTCGCGAACTTCCATCTCCACAAGCTCAATCAGCTCAGGATCATCAACCATGTCCGCCTTGTTCAAAAACACAACAATGTAAGGAACGCCAACCTGACGCGCCAACAGAATGTGCTCACGCGTCTGCGGCATCGGGCCGTCAGCCGCTGAACACACCAAAATCGCTCCGTCCATCTGCGCCGCACCCGTGATCATGTTCTTCACGTAGTCCGCGTGCCCAGGACAGTCAACGTGGGCATAGTGTCTCGTTGGGGATTCGTACTCAACGTGCGCCGTCGCAATCGTAATACCACGCGCCCGCTCTTCAGGCGCCGCATCAATCTGGTCGTAAGCCTTGAACGCTCCACCAAAACGCTCCGCCCCTACCTTCGTCAGCGCAGCCGTCAGTGTCGTCTTACCATGGTCAACGTGACCAATCGTTCCGACGTTTACGTGCGGCTTAGTGCGACTAAATTTTTCCTTTGACACGACCCAATACCTCGTTCACAAAAAAATTCTTTCTATCCAACGGATGCCTTTCTAATAACTGCATCCGCAACATTTGTTGGCGCTTCCTGATACTTCTTAAACTGCATAGAGTAGGTTGCGCGCCCCTGACTCTGCGACCTCAAAGAGGTTGAGTAACCAAACATTTCAGCCAAGGGCACTTCCGCCTTTAGCAATTTAACCCCCGCGTTATCCTCCATACCAAGGATCACACCGCGACGGCGATTCAAATCTCCGACCACATCGCCCATATAGTCTTCAGGCGTCTCAACCTCAACGCTCATTATCGGCTCGAGAAGGACTGGACTCGCATTTCGACACCCCTCCTTGAAGCACATAGATGCCGCAATTTTGAATGCCATTTCACTCGAATCAACCTCATGAAAGGAGCCGTCAAACAGCGTCACCTTCACGTCGACCACTGGGTAGCCAGCAAGTATACCATTTTGTAACTGCTCTTGAATACCCTTATCTACTGCGGGGATGTACTCCCTCGGAACAACGCCCCCAACGATCCCATTCACGAACTCGTATCCACCCTTATCAGAAGGCTCAATCTTCAGCCAGACATGACCATACTGGCCACGACCACCTGACTGTCTTACATATTTACCTTCCTGATCAACGGATTGCTTTATGGTCTCGCGATATGCGACCTGAGGCGCGCCAACATTCGCCTCCACCTTAAATTCCCTACTCATTCGATCAACAATGATCTCGAGATGCAGTTCACCCATACCGGATATGATGGTTTGACCTGACTCGTCGTCTGTATGAACCCTAAAAGACGGATCTTCCTGAGCCAATCGATTCAAGGCCAACCCCATTTTTTCTTGGTCGGCCTTTGTTTTAGGCTCAACAGCAACAGAAATCACTGGATCGGGAAACTCCATCCTTTCCAACACAACAGGCGAGTCCGTCGAGGACAGCGTCGTGCCGGTGACAATATCCTTGAGCCCAACACAGGCCGCAATATCACCTGCTCTAATTTCTTTTATCTCTTCACGAGAATTCGCATGCATCCTGAGTAGACGCCCAATCCGCTCTTTATTTCCTGTGTGCGAATTAATCACACTATCTCCAGAAGCCAGTACCCCCGAATAAACCCTAACAAAAGTCAGAGTTCCAACGAAGGGATCAGTCATAATCTTGAATGCGAGCGCAGAAAAAGGCTCCGCATCAGATGAGCTTCGCTCTAAAGGCTTTTCGGAGTCAGGATCAACGCCCTTGATAGCAGGCACATCAATCGGGGAGGGCAAATAATCAATAACTGCATCAAGCAGCGCCTGCACACCCTTGTTCTTGAATGCCGAACCACATAACACAGGCACAATTTCTAATGAAATTGCCCGGGACCTCAAGGCCCTTTTAATGTCATCCTCAGAAAGATTACCCGTCTCAAGATACTGATCCATCAGCACCTCATCAGACTCAGCCGCCGCCTCCAATAAGCGCTCACGCCAGCTTCTGGATAGACCCAAAAGGTCATCCGGTATCTCATCGTAGTGGAAACTTACGCCCTGATCTGTCTCACCCCAGTAAATGGCCTTTTGCTTCACGAGGTCAACCACTCCCCGAAATGCTTCCTCCGCCCCTATTGGAATCTGTAGCGCTACAGGATTTGCACGAAGTCTAGTCCCCATCTGATCAAGGACCTTGAAGAAATCCGCACCGGAGCGATCCATTTTGTTAACGAACGCGATTCTTGGGACACCATACTTTGTTGCTTGCCGCCAAACCGTTTCGGACTGAGGTTGAACGCCACCTACAGCACAATAAAGCATGCAGGCCCCATCAAGGACGCGCATGGAACGCTCTACCTCGATGGTAAAGTCGACATGGCCTGGGGTATCGATGATATTGATTTGATGCTCGGGGTAGTTCCCGGCCATTCCACGCCACTGCGTGGTTGTAGCAGCAGAGGTAATTGTTATACCCCGCTCCTGCTCCTGCTCCATCCAGTCCATGGTGGCCGCGCCATCATGGACTTCTCCTATTTTATGATTGACGCCTGTGTAGAAGAGGACCCGCTCAGTCGTCGTGGTTTTGCCCGCATCGATATGAGCTGAGATTCCGATATTACGGTAGCGCTCAAGAGGGGTTGATCGAGCCACGACATTACACTCTGATACAACAAAGCGAAACGCAGCCTACCAGCGATAGTGAGAGAAAGCCTTGTTGGCTTCCGCCATGCGATGGGTATCTTCGCGCTTCTTTACGGCCGCGCCCCTACCTTCATTCGCATCCATAAGCTCACCCGCCAATCTGGCAACCATTCCCTTCTCACTACGCTTTCTAGCCGAGTCAATCAACCAACGCATCGCCAAAGCCGTGCGACGGGAAGGTCTCACCTCAACAGGAACCTGATAGGTCGCACCACCAACTCGACGCGACTTAACCTCAACGAATGGCTGGACATTATCAAGAGCCTTCTGCATCACATCAACAGACTGAGCGGATGATCCGACTTTAGACTGTATCTGATCGAGCGCGCCGTAAACCACACCCTCTGCCACTGACTTTTTGCCACTCAACATCAGCATATTCACAAATCGGGCAATGGTCTCACTGCCAAAACGCGGGTCTGGAATAAGCTCTCGTTTTTGGGAAACTCTTCTTCTGGACATGTTATCTACCCAATCCTAATTAACTCTTAGGGCGCTTAGCGCCGTATTTAGAACGACCCTGACGACGCTTTGCAACGCCAGCAGTATCAAGACTTCCTCTCACCACGTGGTAACGCACACCTGGCAAGTCCTTAACACGACCGCCTCTAATCAGAACCACCGAGTGCTCCTGAAGATTGTGCCCTTCACCACCGATATAGCTACTTACCTCAGCACCATTTGTTAGCCTGACACGAGCAACCTTTCTCAGCGCAGAGTTCGGCTTCTTAGGGGTTGTCGTGTAGACGCGCGTGCATACGCCGCGACGCTGAGGGCAGCTCTCAAGCGCAGGCACATTACTTTTGTCTTTCTTACGCGCCCTCGGCTTGCGAACCAACTGATTGATCGTGGTCATTTACCAAACTCCAAAAAAATATATTCCAATCCCGCTGTCATTTGCGCCACAACCTTCAACAAAAGAGGAGCACGGGGGCACGGGACCCCACAGTAAAGCCGTCAAATTTACGACACAGTGAATACCATGTCAAGAACAAGCAGTATTGTGAGACACTACCGCCAGAAAACAGAAAAGGGCCTCGCGGCCCTTTACGATGTTTGGCTCCCCCGGACGGGCTCGAACCGCCGACCCAGTGATTAACAGTCACTTGCTCTACCGACTGAGCTACAGGGGAAAAGACATTTCATCGCTCACTCTATTCTGCTTTATCAGAAAGAATGGCGCGCCCGGAGAGATTCGAACTCCCGACCACCTAGTTCGTAGCCAGGTACTCTATCCAACTGAGCTACGGGCGCGCTGTGGAACTTCGAATTATGTTCATTTTATGGCCCGATGTCAACCGGACATCCGCCCTAAAAATAAGACCAAAAAACACTTTAACGCTTGTAATAAACTTACCTTCCACAAACGCCCAATACATAACCCTACCAACCTCTAAATGCGTCTTATAGAACACCCGGACGAACTCGAATCCTTTTGTCTCGAGATTGCTTCTGCTCCTTGGCTAGCAATTGATACCGAGTTCCTCAGAGAGAAAACCTATTTCCCAAAGTTCTGCCTTCTCCAAATTGCTTCCCCAACTTCAATAGCTTCAATTGACCCCCTAAAGCTCCCAAGCATGGAACCGCTGCGTCGCATTTTATATAGCCCCAGTGTTGTTAAGATTTTCCATGCTGCCCGTCAAGACCTAGAGATTTTTCACGGACTATGGCAATCGATACCCGTCCCACTCTTCGATACCCAAATTGCTGCATCCGCCATCGGGTTAGCTGACCAAATTGGATATGCTTCCCTCGTTGAGCATCTCCTCGGAATTAAATTATCCAAGGGAGAAACTCGTACCAATTGGAGTCAACGACCGCTCAGCACTGAACAATTAGCTTATGCACTGGATGATGTGCATCATCTAGGTACCCTGTATGCACTGTTATCTGAGAAGTTGCTTCAACTTAACCGCTTGGATTGGGTCATTGAAGATTCAGGGAAACTCTGTGATCCCGCTCTATATCAATTCAACCCCAACCTGGCTTGGCAACGAATCAAAGGCACTAGCAGACTAACACCACGAGCCAGTCGTACTCTCTATTCAATTGCAAAATGGCGCGAAGAAAAAGCGGCAGATAAAAACATCCCTAGAAATTGGGTTATTCGGGATGAAGCAGCATGTGAATTAGCTCGGATCTGTGAAAGTGGTTTTCACAAAGAAAAAGTCATTCAGGTTATAAAAAGGGAGCGCATTCAAAGCCTGCAAGCAGAACTGATAGAGTGCCTCGAACTTGCTCAACAGAATAACATTTACCCCCAAAATGAAGAGATTTCATATACACATTTAGACGACTTTCAACAAAAGCGTCTTAAAGAACTCAGTGTTTTGATTGAAAAGAAATCTGCAGAGCTCGAGATCCGACCAAGCCTACTCGCAACCAAGAAAGACCAGATTAATCTCATCGCAAAAGGAATGAAATCAACAAAAATGGATGGCTGGAGGGCAATTTACCTCAGGCCGATATTGATGGAGCTAGACTCTAGTATTGAGCATCCTGAATGAACTTCCCAAAAGCCCTGCTTCCGTTACCTGCTAGCAATGTTTTTTGAATCAATAATGCCTCGGCATCAATTACCGACACTGTATTACTGAACCAGTTTGCAACATATAAAACCCGACCGCCTGGTAGCGATGAAATCCCCTCAGGATAGGAACCTACAGGTATCGTTTTAATCTGCTTGAGTTCGTCCGTATTGACCACGGATACAGAGTCATCATATTGATTTGTAACGAAGAGGCGGGACCCGCCCAAGGCCAAAGCAAGCGCATATGGCCTATCGCCGACGCCCACTTCCCCAACTTTAGTTTCTATGGATACATCAATAACACTGACGGAATTACTCCCTACATTGGCTACATAGAGTCGATTTTTAGACTCATCCAGCAGGACACCGAAAGGATGTACACCCACCTTGATCACTCGTTGTGGATAATCGTCCTTTAGCTTGATGATCGAAATTGAGTCATCTTCTCTGTTGGCCACGTATAAATTATTAGCCTTGCTATCTACAGCAAGACCGGCAGGATAACGTCCAACTGGTATTCGCTTAATGACCCGGCGCTCAGAGAGATCCACAACCGATATAAAGTGCTCGTAGAAATCCGCGACGAAAGCCAACCCCCCATCCCCAGAGATGGCAATCCCAAGCGGCCCTTCACCAACAGGTATGTTATCGAGAGTGGTAAGCTCTCTGCCATCAATGAGACTTACCGTCCGATCACCTACGTTTGTAACAACGACTCTTGAACCATTCTGGCTCACCGCAACACCTGCGGGATCTTTTCCGACTTTCAATGTCGCCTTGGTTGAATGACTCTCGGTGTCTATTACCGTAACTGAGTTGTCCTTTTGGTTAGTCACAAAAGCATAAGGCCCTGCGTATACATACGCAGGGCCCCATAGAACACCCAGCAGGCAGATAAGCGTCTTCACGCTTACTCCACGGATTACTTCTTCTCAGCGGTAGCCTTCAGGCTCGCAAGTGACTCGTGAACAATTTTTTCAACGAAAGCTTTCGCAGCAGCTTCATTTTCGCCATCTGGCGGATTATTGTTCAGAAACCAGCGATAGAAAGCAGCGTCCCATTCGACCTTAGCTCCAGTTCCTGCGGCCTCAACAGTTATTCTTGCTGAGTAATTATTTACCGGTGCTACCGAGGGTTCGGTTGGATCAACGATCTTGTATTGAATGGTCTTCTTTTCAGCGTCCAGATTCTTCAGTTCTTCCTTGATTGTTGCCGTAGCGCCCTTAATCTTAAGCTCTCTTACCGCCCCTTTATCAAGAGCAGCAGGCGCAACTGTAGACTCAACCGCATTCATCCATTTCTCAGGGTGCGCGTAATCACCGACCAAAGCCCAAACTGCTTCAGGTGTAGCAGCGATCTCAATAGATTCGCTGTATTTTTCTCTCGTAGGTCCATGACCAAAAGCGACTGTTGCAACAACTAAAGTCAATATAGCCAGAACCACACGCGCAGAAAGGTGTTTCATTACTTCTCTCCTGAAGAACAATCGTTCACTACTTATTTAAAAAATGGATTTTGCGACTAGCTACTCAAAGAAGCCTCATACTTCTTTCTTTTTTCGCATTTTTCCGCACAAATACAGGCACCATCAGTTCCCACGCCACCGCAAGAACCCTTAATTGCTTTTCGCCCAAAGATTACGCCCACGGACATCAGCAATACGACGATGCCGATCATGGCAAATGTAATGAGAAAAAGATTCATCTTCTTGTCGCGAACGTTATCGTGAGCCCATTGGGGTGGAATTTTTAAGCTACTTAGCGGCGCCCGTGATTAACCGCCGAAATCATCCAACATGATATTCTCTCTTTCTACACCATTATCGAGAAGCATCTTGATAACTGCGGTGTTCATCATGGGCGGTCCGCACATGTAGTACTCGCAATCCTCGGGTGCAGGATGATTTTTGATGTAATTTTCATAAAGCACATTGTGGATAAATCCCGTGTATCCAGTCCAATTGTCTTCAGGCTTTGGCTCAGATAGTGCTATGTTCCAAGTGAAATTTGGGTTTTCCTTGGCAAGCATATCGAAATCCTTCACATAGAACATTTCTCTTAAGCTTCTCGCTCCGTACCAAAAACTAATCTTCCTATCCGTTTTGATCCTTCTGAGTTGATCAAATATGTGCGACCGCATTGGTGCCATACCTGCTCCGCCGCCGATGAAAACCATTTCATTCTTGGTTTCCTTTGCAAAGAATTCACCAAATGGACCAGATATTGTGACTTTGTCGCCCTTCTTAAGATTAAAGATGTAGGAGGACATTACACCTGGAGGAATACCCTTAGCACCTGGAGGAGGGGTCGCTATACGCACATTCAGCATGATGATATCGCTTTCCTCAGGATAGTTCGCCATTGAATAAGCCCTGATCGATGGCTCTTTCACTACGGACTCATACTGCCAAAGGTTGTACTTATCCCACTCGTCACGATATTTAGATTCAATGTCAAAGTTTTTAAAGTTCGCGACATAAGGAGGGCACTCAATCTGGATATACCCACCTGCACGGAAATCAACCCTGTCACCTTTTGGAATTTCCAACACGAGCTCTTTAATAAACGTGGCTACGTTTTTATTCGACTTAACAGTTGTAACCCACTTCTTAACGCCGAATACCTCGTCATGAACATGGATTTTCATGTTTTGCTTGACAGTCACCTGACACGCAAGACGATCACCACACTGAGCCTCCCTTTTAGTTATGTGAGAGAGTTCAGTCGGGAGAATATCTCCACCGCCCTCGTTTACTTGCACTCGACACTGACCACAAGTACCACCCCCGCCACAGGCTGATGATACAAATAGGTTGCTATCAGCTAGCGCCGTTAAGAGCTTTGACCCGATTGGAACGTGGATCGTTTTCTCATCATTGATGACAACGTCGACGTTACCCTCGGCTACTAGTTTAGATTTAGCACCCAGAATTACGAATACCAGTGCTACAACGATGAAGGTGAAAAAAACAACACCTAGAATGATTTCCAACATTGCTTTACTTCCTACGCATTAGAGTTGTATGCCTGAGAATGCCATGAATCCCAGAGCCATTAACCCGGCAGTAATGAAGGTAATTCCCAAGCCACGCAGCCCCGGTGGTACATCACTGTATTTGAGTTTCTCTCTGACTCCAGCCATTGCCGTGATCGCCAGTGCCCAGCCAAATCCACTGCCTACACCATAGACAACACTTTCAGGAAAGTTGTAATCACGCTCAATCATGAACAGACTTCCGGCGAGAATCGCGCAGTTCACAGTAATTAGAGGCAAAAATATCCCTAACGCGTTGTATAGCGCTGGAAAGAATTTATCCAGCACCATCTCAAGGATCTGCACTATTGCGGCAATTACCCCGATGCACGCCATTAGGGCGATGAAGCTTAGATCGACACCCTGAACACCTGCCCAAGTTAGTGCGTTTTCTTTAAGGAGGTAACTATAGATCAGATTGTTAGCTGGAACCGTTAATGTCTGCACGATTACGACCGCTATTCCAAGCCCTACAGCCGTCTCAATTTTCTTAGAAACAGCGATAAAAGTACACATCCCTAGAAAGAAGGAAAGCGCCATATTCTCAATGAATACGGACTTTATGAAGAGGTTGATATAAGCTTCCATCAGTGAGCCCCCTCAACTAAGCCGTGAGCAGGCTGAATCACAAAATCGGGCTTTTCTGCTTGTTGTGGCTTCCACGTACGAATCGCCCAGATAATCAGACCGATCAAGAAGAACGCACTCGGGGGCAGCAACAACAAACCATTTGGCACATACCATCCGCCGTCTTTTACGAGAGGAAGTATGTCGATACCCAATAACTTTCCGGCCCCAAATAGTTCTCTAAATACCGCAACCGTAATCAGAATAAGGCTATAACCTAATCCATTCCCAATACCATCCAGGAAGCTTTCCCAAGGAGGGTTCTTCATGGCGTAGGCTTCCGCTCGCCCCATCACGATACAGTTCGTAATGATTAGCCCAACGAAAACAGATAACTGCTTACTTATTTCGTAGGCAAAAGCCTTCAGCAACTGATCCACGACAATGACTAGCGAAGCGATAATCACCATCTGAGCGATGATTCGAATGCTGCTCGGTACGTGGTTCCTAATGAAAGCAATACCAGCGCTTGAGCAAGCAGTAACTGAAGTTAGCGCTAGACTCATGATGAGCGCCGTTGACAACTGAGACGTAACCGCAAGCGCAGAACAGATACCGAGTACCTGTAATG
Organism: uncultured Methylococcus sp.; assembly: GCA_964343925.1. GTDB lineage: Bacteria > Pseudomonadota > Gammaproteobacteria > Methylococcales > Methylococcaceae > UBA6136. The sequence continues at coordinate 59,754 of CAYFLM010000003.1, read as the reverse complement.
TGATCGGATTATTTTCTACGAGTGGTTCAACAAGAACCTTTTTATTTTCTTCTGTTAGTTCCATTTACTAACCCCTCCCGGCTCTAACTTTTGCCAAATAGACCGCGTAACCTTCTTTACCCATCCAATACTGGACGAGATTACTTACCCCTCGACTGGTGAGCGTAGCGCCCGCTAAGGCATCTACCTGATATTCGGATCCGGGCTTACCTGGATCCACACTGCCCTTAACCAAACCTAGAGCAACTTCACCAAGATCAATGGTTTGGCCTTTTTCACTGAGATTACTCTCATGCACTACTTTGCCTGAAAAGTTATAGACCTTTTTACCTTTCCACAGTTCTTTCCATTTTGGATTTACAACTTCACCACCCAATCCGGGCGTTTCGGCCTGATCGTAAAGGTTCATGCCCACAACGGTTTGCGCATCTCCCTTTAGAGCGATGAAGCCATACATGGTCGACCAAAGCCCATATCCATTCACGGGCAACACAATTGTCTCAAGACCGCTTTCATTTCTGACCAGATAAACCTTGGCGTACTTAGGCTTACGCTTGATGCTGGCAATATCGCTCTTGGCAGGAATTGCCTCACTTAACTGTGGATCCTTCGATGCCTTCCATTGATCGTATGTCCCGACGTCTACACTGGAAACATAATCACCCGTATTGAGATCAACAATCTTGGTCTCTATTGACTTGAATGTACTCTCTACATCAGCACCTGGCTTCAGAAGCCCCGCCACCTCGAGAATATTCACCTTTTCGTCTTTAGATTTATTCGACTCCTGCAAAGGTTTAAGGATAACGGCAGAGCCCGACACGACCACAGCCCCTACCAAACAGAGAGCCAGAGCGACTGCTACCGTTTTCTTAAAGCTATCGTTCGGAAGATCTAAATATGGTTTCGCGTAGACCTGAACCGTTTCGATAAACGAACTTAGCCTCTCTTCAAAGCTAACTTCGTTGACTTTCTTATTTGTAGCTTCAGGCATAACGCTTGTTCCTCTTGGCGATATTCACTTTGATTACTGCATAATCAATGAGGGGTGCAAAGATATTTGAAAATAGAATAGCTAGCATTATGCCTTCCGGAAATGCTGGATTAACGACACGAATCAGCACAGTCATAAAGCCAACCAGAGCACCAAATATCCAACGCCCAGGATTCGTTTGTGCCGCACTCACAGGATCAGTTGCCATGTAGACCGCGCCGAACGCAAAACCACCGAGCGTAAGGTGCCAATACCATGGCATGGCGTACATCAGGTCAGTTTCGCTACCTGTAAAATTAAATAGGGTTGCAGTAGCGACCATTCCCAGAAAAACACCCGCAATGATTCTCCAGTTCGCAATTTTGGTATAGATCAAGAAAGCCGCGCCCACCAAGCACGCGACCGTAGATGTCTCTCCCATTGAGCCCCGCTCAAAACCCAAGAAAGTCCCCCACCAGGAAATCCCTGCGTCTCTAACAGCTTGCACACCGCCCATTGCCGCATGCCCGAGAGCCGTAGCACCGCTAAATCCATCTACCGCCGTCCAGACTGCATCCCCAGACATTGATGCCGGATAAGCAAAATAAAGAAAAGCTCGACCCGTTAGCGCCGGATTCAGGAAGTTCTTGCCTGTTCCGCCAAAAACCTCTTTACCAATAACAACGCCAAAAGAAATGCCAAGCGCAACCTGCCAGAGCGGGATGCTGGGCGGAAGTGTCAACGCAAAAAGAATCGAGGATACAAAGAAACCTTCGTTCACATCGTGTTTGCGAACAACCGCGAAGAGAACTTCCCAGATTCCGCCAGCAACCAAAGTTACGATGTAGACAGGAAGGAAATAGGCCGCGCCATGCACCACGTCCGAGACAGGATTAAAGGGGCTATGACCAAATATATTGACGAACCACCCCCTCCACCCGGGAACTTCATTTAGCCCCAATGCCTGCATGGCAACGTTGGCTTGATAACCCGTATTAAAAATTGCAAACAGCATGCAAGGCAGCGCAGCTATCCAAACATAGGTCATGACCCTCTTGAGATCAACCACATCTCTGACATGGGTCGCTCCATTGGTGACATCCGGCGGGGTGTAAAGAAAAGTATCAACCATCTCAAAGACGGGATACAGCTTTTCAAACTTTCCACCCTTTCCAAAGTACGGATGGATCTTGTCAAGAAATTCTCTCGTCGCAGACATTAGCCTTCCTTCTCAATTTGGGTTAGGTTTTTTCTCAAGACGGGCCCGAAATCATGCTTGCCCGAATCCACGAAGGTACAAAGCGCTAGATCCTCTTCATCCAACTCCAAGCAACCTAGAGCCTGAGCCATGTCCGTGTCACCCACTACCAGGTAGCGAAGCAACTGGGTTGGCAGGATGTCGAGAGGAACCACTTCTTCAAAAACCCCGACAGGAACAATTGCCCGCGGGCTTCCGTTCTTGGACGTTGTAAACGCAAACCGTCTACCCCTCTCGCCCGGCAAGCTATTGAGCAACACGTTGAAGAAAGAAAATTTATGACCCACGGGGTTAACCCACCCCATGAACTCGCGTTCTCTCCCCTCTGATATAACCGTGACCTGATTGCTGAAACGACCCAGAAAGTCCGTAGCTCCATCAGCCGCTCTTCCATGCAGCACTGACCCGGATATTACGCGAGCCTCTTTTCCATCTTTCAACTGCCCCTTAACCAACTCACTCAATCGAGCACCTACCCGGGTCTTCACCAACCTAGGATGGGTAACCAAGGGCCCTGCGAGCGCTATCACACGCTCAACATTCAGCTTTCCAGTGGTAAAAAGTGCACCAATCGCAAGAACAGACTGGTAGTCGACATGCCAGACCGTCTTGCCAGGGCCAACGGGATCTAAGCAATGAATGTGCGTTCCTACCAACCCTGCAGGATGGGGCCCCTCAAACTCCGCAACCTCAAGCTGTTCCAGAGCAGGAAGAGAAATACGCGCGTTAGGCGCCTTGCACAGATAGACTTTGCCATCCGTAAGCTTCGAGATAACCGTCAATCCACAATGGAAATCTCCGGCACGCGTACCAATAACTACCTCTGGATTTGCCGCCAGTGGGCTAGTATCGATTGCCGTTATAAAAATTGAATGCGGCTGCGTTTGAGGGTTAGGCGCACGACTGTATGGCCTCGTCCTTATAGAAGGCCAGAGCCCGGAGACAAGAAGGTTTTCTTTAACTTCTTCCCGGGTCAGCGCGGAAAGACCATTAACAGGGTATGACTTAAACTTGACCGCGTCATTACCGCCAATAGCAACCTCTACTGAGATCAGCGAACGCCTCTCTCCTCGGTTTATCGCCGTCACAACACCTGAGGCAGGCGAAGTGTAGACAATTTCAGGAAAATCTTTGTCGGCGAACAAGACATCCCCAAGACGAACCTTATCTCCCTCAGCAACCCTCATAGAGGGTTTCAGCCCTACATAATCCGGGCCCACCAAGGCGACCGATTTAATTGGGCCTGCATTGCCAAAGATGGCCTGCTCTGGCCCTCCAGCAATCGGTAAGTCCAAACCTTTCTTTGTTTTAATAAGCATAAGCGGGCTCGCGGAACGCACAAATTACCCCAAGAGGCCTAAGCAGACATTCTCTTGGATTTCAATCAAGAATCTCGTTTATCCTGGGCAACCAGAGGTGCTACATAGGCACCAGCTAGGAGTGACATCAGGTTCGATGCAGACTCGGCACATCGCCTTCATTGAACCACAAACAGCACTTGCCCGCAATCCGCGAACTTGCGCCAATTGATTGAGGGATAGCCATCCTTTGACACAATGAGTAGACTAGCCGAGGAGTTAGCCAGGCAGTCGCTGTGAACCCTTATAAGGTTAGCAGAGGAAAGTCCGGGCTCCGCAGGGTAAGGTGCCAGGTAACGCCTGGGGGGCGCGAGCCTACGGAAAGTGCCACAGAAAATATACCGCCTAGGATTCCGATCTTAGGTAAGGGTGAAATGGTGCGGTAAGAGCGCACCGCTTTCGCGGTAACGTGATCGGCAGGGAAAACCCCACCTGGAGCAAGACCAAATAGAGGAGCAGACGTCAGCGACGTCAGGTACGACCCGTGCAGCTCCCGGGTAGGTCGCTAGAGGCGATTCGTGAGAATAGCCCCAGATGAATGGCTGTCCAAGACAGAACCCGGCTTATCGGCCAACTCCACCCCCCACGTCAACCACTCACCCGGCATAATCGCGAACCAATCACCTGGACCTGAAAGGCAAGCCAGGCAACCAGAGCAGATAACAGGAACACCTGATCACCTGGAATACGCTCCCACAAATACCCCGCCATCAAACTACCCACCAAACCTCCAAACCCAAAGCCAATGCCGGCGTAAGCCCCCTGACCTCGTGCGTTTTGCTGTCCCCCGAAAGTCTCACCAATAATTTTGATCGCAGCAATATGGGGCAACCCAAATGATCCCGCATGCATCAGCTGAACCAGGAAAATCCATATGGGATGATAGATCTCGACGGAGAGCGCAAGCCACCTCAAGCAAGTTACAGCCAACCCCAAAAGCAGCAACACCTCGGCGCGTACCTCAAAGGGGCAGAACCTAAGACCAAAAAAAAGAACAACTTCAGCCAATACCCCAAGCGACCATATAGCACCGACTTCATATTGCCCGTATCCATGCTCTTCTAGAAATAGCGAGAAGAAGCTGTAATAAGCGCCATGGGATACCTGAAGCAAAAATGCACTGAGAATCAATATCCAAAATCGACTTATGGATACTCCACCGCCCTCTTCAATCCCTTTTCTCGTGCTACTCGGGTGAGAGGGCACAAACCAAGAGGCAATGAACTGGCCAGCGAGAAGCAGGGCCATCAGCACCGGTAAAGAACCAATCGGCATCAGTGCTTCCATCCATACAGCCGCTAAAAGGCTTGATACCACGAACCCAACAGATCCCCACAAGCGAATGGCCGCATATCGATTACTGCCCACCCCAAGCAAACCCATAGCCACTGATTCAAACAGAGGCAGAACAGCACTCCACGAAAAACCAAACAGCATCAGCAAAAAAGGAAGACCAGATAACGGAATAACGGGCATCAACACAAAAGAAAGCATTGAAATCGTAGACCCCAATCTCACAAGACGAAGAGGGGCAAAATGACGATCCGCCAACCAACCCCAGAAAGGGGGCGACAAAACCTTGGTCGCTGGAAATATTGACATTAGCAGCCCAATCTGAGCTGGCTCATATCCTACGTATTTAAGGTATACAGGAAAAAAGGGGATCAAAACCCCAAGAACTGAGAAATAGAAAAAATAGAATACAGATAAGTGATGACCCAATTTGTCGCCCTGGATCGGTAATCAAACACTTAGATATTAGACATCTACACTTGCCCGATAGGCTTTAAAGGCACGACCACATCTGCATTTTGCGCTCTGTGCCGCAGAGCATGATCCATCAAGACTATTGCTAACATCGCCTCAGCGATAGGAGTAGCCCTTATCCCAACACAAGGGTCGTGTCGCCCCTTGGTCACCAAATCCACAACTTGACCTGACTCATCCAGCGACCTACCTGACAATCTCAGACTTGAGGTTGGCTTGAGAGCAATGCTTGCAACGATGTCCTGTCCAGATGATATACCTCCAAGTATTCCCCCAGCATGATTGGAGAGAAATCCTTCCGGCGTCATCTCATCGCGAAATTCTGTTCCTTTCGCAGCAACACAATCAAATCCGTCACCAATCTCAACCGCTTTGACCGCATTTATACTCATCAAAGCATGCGCAATATCGGCATCCAACCTGTCAAAAACAGGTTCACCCCAACCGGGCGGTACATTTTGCGCAACAACATTGACTCGTGCACCAATCGAATCCCCCGCTTTTCTAAGATCATCCATAAAGGCCTCCAATTTTGGAACGACCCTCATATCTGGACAAAAAAACGGGTTCTGCTCAACCTCTTCCCAACTCACCAGGTCTGTTTTGATAGGGCCAAGTTGAGCCAAATACCCTTTAACGGTGACACCATAACGTTCAAATAAGTATTTTTTAGCAATCGCTCCAGCAGCCACCCTCATAGCAGTTTCACGCGCCGAGGAGCGGCCACCCCCCCGAAAATCTCGAAAACCGTACTTCATGAAGTAGGTATAGTCAGCGTGCCCCGGGCGAAACTGATGGGCAATATCGCCGTAATCTTTCGACTTTTGGTCCTGATTTTCGATGATCAGCCCGATGGGGGTGCCCGTGGTCTTTCCATCAAAAACTCCTGAAAGGATCCTAACCTCATCGGGCTCGCGTCTCTGCGTAGTGTGCCTTGAGGTTCCAGGCTTTCTTCGGTCCAAGTCCTTTTGGAGATCAGCCTCACACAAACTCAGGCCGGGAGGACAGCCGTCGACGATACAGCCGATAGCCTCTCCGTGACTCTCACCGAATGACGTCACCGCAAACAGCTTACCTATTGTATTCCCTGACATTATCCTACCTGCCGATAATCTGAATCACTGCTATATTCCAAGCCCAATCAGCATTGGATCATGAAAAATATTGCCTGAGTTGCTGATAGGTCATGCAGAACACCCCATCACCACCACGACTAAAATCTATCCACGTAAAGGGCACCTCGGGGTAGGCTCTCTCCAATGCATCTGCTGAATTCCCAACCTCAACAATAAGGACACCCTCCTCAGTCAGAAAGTTCGCTGCATCGGTAAGAATCCTTCTAACACAGTCAAGACCATCGACGCCGGACTCTAAGCCCAATCTAGGCTCCGCGTGATACTCCATAGGTAAACCATTCCACTCCTCGGTACTCACATAGGGTGGATTACTGACAATCAAATCATAGCGCCGCCCTGCCAATGCCGAAAACAGATCTGAATGAATCAAACTCACACGACCTTCCAATCCGTGACTGGCAACATTCAGGGAGGCAACATCTAAAGCGTCCTTCGACAGGTCCACGGCATCTACTTCCGCGTCAGGAAAAGCATGCGCACTCGCAATGGCGATGCAGCCACTGCCGGTACACAGATCCAGAATACATTCAATCTGATCCGGATCAACCCACGGGGTATAAAGCGACTCTATCAATTCAGCAATGGGTGATCTAGGCACCAAAACACGCTCATCAACATAAAATCGATAGCCTGCAAAAAAAGCAGAATGAGTAAGATAAGAAAGGGGGGTTCTGTTTTTTGCCCTTAGTTCAATTAACTCTAGAACCCGGTTTCTTTCAGTAATCGTCAGATTTGCTGAGAAAAAATCCTGATCAAGATCTAATGGCAAATCTAGAGCTAAAAGAACTAACGCAACTGCCTCATCAAGTGCTGTTGACGTCCCATGCCCAAAATAAAGACCACATCCCTCGAATGTGCTGATAGCAAATCGAATGTAATCCCTGATCGTAGCAAGCTGATGAATATTTTCTCTATTGATCATAGGGCTAAGGATAAAGACCCAAGATAGGAATGCCTGTCGTTTCTCTCAGTCCAAACATTAAATTCATATTTTGAACCGCCTGTCCTGCAGCACCCTTCACAAGATTATCAATGACTGCCAGAACAACAATGTGAGGACTTCCCTCGGGACGATGAACCGCAATCTGGCAGCGATTTGAGCCACGAACATTTCGAGTATCTGGATGAGAACCTGAGGGCAAAACATCCACATAAGGCTCGTCGAAATAGTATCTCTCAAACAGAGACTGTAGGTCTGGGATTTCAGCGGCCGGCTGACAATAAACCGTTGCATGAATGCCCCGAATCATTGGGACAAGATGCGGGATGAAGGTCAACTGCACATCCCGCCCGGAAAACCCTCGCAAACCCTGAACAATTTCTGGCCAGTGCCGATGCCGCGATGCAGAATAAGCCTTAAAGCTTTCGCCAGTCTCGGACATCATGACAGGGATTTCAGCTTTCCTGCCGGCACCACTGACGCCTGACTTCACATCCGCTACCACTCGCGTATCAACCAGATGCTCTTTCAAAAGAGGCAAGAGTGCTAACTGAACTGCTGTCGGATAACAACCCGGGCAGGCAATAAGGCTTGCCGTTCTTATCGCGCTTCGATTGACCTCCGGAAGCCCATATACCGCTTCCGCAAGTAAGTCAGGACAAGCGTGTTCCTCCCCGTACCACTGAGACCACACTTCTGGATCTTTAAGCCTAAAGTCTGCTGCGAGATCAATGACTTTTACCCCATGTCGCAGCAGCTCTGGGGCCATCCTCATGGCGGTTCCGTTGGGAGTAGCAAAAAAAACCACATCACTATCTATAAGAGCCTCTGGGCTAGGCTGCGTAAACAGACAGTCGACCGCACCTCGAAGGTTTGGGTAAACGGAAGAGACAGGGCGGCCTGCATCGGACCGAGAAGTAACGGAAACAACCTCAACCTCAGAATGAGAGGCAAGTATCCTTAGCAATTCGACACCGGTATAGCCGGTTCCTCCTACGACACTTGCCCTTATCAACTCGATTCCTCGGTCTGTATTGGGACGAAAAGACCTAGATTAAGCCTTACTTGAAGTCGAAACAGAGGTCTCAACCATGGATTTTAATTTCTGTCCTGACTTAAAAGTTACTACCCTGCGTGCGGAAATCGGGATGTCTTGCCCCGTTTTCGGATTCCTTCCAGGGCGTTGATTCTTATCTCTCAGGTCGAAGTTGCCAAATCCTGAAAGCTTGACTGTCTCCCCGCGCGCTAGCGCACCCTTGATTTCATCAAAGAACTGATCAACCAATTGCTTGGCATCTTTTCGGTTTATCGGAACGGTTTCAATCAGCCGATCCACCATATCTATTTTAGTCAGCGCCATTTAACTAATCCCTCAAACGTGCTTCGAAATTTTCTTCGAAGAATTTAAATATACCTTGGACTGATTGCTCAACGAGCGAGTCTGTAAGCGTTTCGTCGTCATCTTGCAGCACAAGCCTAAATGCAACACTCTTAAAGCCCGGCTCGATTCCAGCGCCTTGGTACACATCAAAGACCGTAATGTCTCTGATGAGTGGGGAAGCAATGGCCTTGACGCCACCCAACAATTCTCCAACTTCGACGGATTCCCTAACCAACACTGCAAGATCTCTTCGGACACTGGGAAACTTTGAAAGGCGTTTAAAACGAGGAATTTCTCGCTCGACCAAGGAGTCCAGATCTAGCTCAACGAGAAAGACCTTACCTTCAAATCCCAAGGCCCGCTCTAATTCAGGATGAAGCATTCCAATCCATCCAAGTGGATCAGAACCGGAATACACTCGGGCACTCTGACCGGGATGTAAGCAAGCCTTAGTCTCCCGCACAAACTGAATTGTCTGCGACCGGCCCGTTAGTGCCAACAAAGCCTCAAGATCAGATTTGACATCAAAAAAATCAACCTCTTTTTGCCCAAGGCCCCACATTTCTTCATTCAGAGGACCCATCGATAAGAAAGCTAGGGTCTTGGCCTGCTTCAGGCCTGACTGATCCTGAATAAATCGGAGCCCTGTCTCAAAAAGCCTGACTCGCTTTATCTGGCGATTATTGTTTCGCAACGCTGAATCCAACAACCCAACCCACAAATTTGTCCTCATTACAGCCATTTCAGACGAAATCGGGTTGCAGAGTGACAACCCGCTACCTTCGGGGTCAATCTGAGCCTGAAGCTTTGGATCAACAAAGCTGTAGGTGATAGCCTCTTGATAACCGCGATCAACCATAACATCTTTGACGCGGTTCTCGCTGAGGACAGACTCAGAACAGGTTCGCATAATTGCGGGAACCAATGGCCGACGAACGGGTATTTTGTCGTATCCGTAAACTCTACCCAATTCCTCGATTAAATCAGCCTCAATGGCCAAATCAAAACGGTGTGCTGGAGCAGTGCACTGCCACTCGTCGCCAAGCCGTTTTAGTTGAAGCCCCAGACGATTCAGTGTCGCTTCGATAAAGGTGTCATCAAGGTCTAGGCCTAACACCCGCAAAACTTCGGTCTTCCGCAGTATGATGGGAGATCTAACCGGAAGATCTATTTGGGATGTTTTCTCAACAACTGGCCCAGCATCCCCCCCCGAAATCTGAAGAATGAGTTGGGTAGCATATTCAAGCGCTGCATGCTGCAATTCGTAACTAACACCCCGCTCAAAACGGTGGGATGAATCTGTATTTAGCCCATATTTCCGTGCCTTACCCATGATTTCAATGGGGGAAAAGAATGCACACTCTAGGAAGATCTCTTGCGTCAAACCGCTCACCGAGGATGCATTGCCACCCATGATTCCCGCCAGCGCAAGCGGACCATCGCTGTCGCATATCACCAACGTATCGGCCTCCAACTCAATCCACTGTTCATTCAGAAGATGCAGCCTTTCCCCACTTTGGGCATTTCTCACGGTGATAGCGCTGTTAATCTTCTGTAGGTCGAAGGCATGCATGGGCTGCCCCAACTCCAGAAGGACGTAGTTCGTGATATCAACAATTGAGTTTATTGATCTCAGTCCAGATCGTCTAAGTTTTTCCCTCATCCACAAGGGGGTCTCGCTATTGGCATTAACACCCTTGATGACTCGCCCTAGGTATCTTGGACACCCCCGGGTATCTTCCACCCTGACATCAATTTGATCCTGGATTGAAGGCTGAACATCTGGAATGTGGGGTAGGACCGGGTCAATCCCGTTTAAAACCGAAACCTCTCTTGCGAGACCCCAAATACTGAGACAGTCTGCGCGATTAGGCGTTAAGTCGACCTCTATACTGTGATCATCAAGACCCAAGTAAAGGCGCAGATCCGATCCAACAGGCGCGTCGGCTGGAAGCACCATAAGGCCATTTGACTCCTCTTCAATACCCAGTTCCTTCTCAGAACATAGCATCCCAAAGGACTCAACCCCCCTAAGACGTGAGCGTTTGATTATGAGCCCACCAGGAAGAACGGCGCCTTCCAACGCTAGTGCAGTTCGCATTCCGACTGCAACATTCGGCGCCCCACACACGATTTGCAATGGCTGCTGGCCAATCCGAGCCAAAACACTGCATACACGGAGTCGTTCAGCATCTGGGTGCGGTACAACTTCTAAAACATCGGCAACGACAACACCGGAGAATGATCCTGAAACCTGACCGTATGAGCCAACTTCAACTCCGGCCATCGTAAGCTGTTCTATCAACTCCTCCGCACTCGGATTGACCTCAAGATATTCTCTGAGCCAAGACTCACTTAACTTCATGAACTAGACTCGCAATTAAAAGGCAGAAAACTGATTTAGAAACTTGAGGTCATTTTCAAAGAACAACCTTAAATCATTAATTCCATACCGCAGCATAGCCATTCGCTCTACCCCAAGCCCGAAGGCAAAACCTGAATAAACCTTGGGATCTATACCGACAAAACCAAAGACCTTGGGATGGATCATTCCACATCCCATTACCTCAAGCCAGCCAGTATCCTTGCAAACCCGGCAGCCCTTCCCCCCACAAATCACACACTCAATGTCGACTTCTGCGGATGGCTCAGTAAAAGGAAAATAGGAAGGCCTAAACCTTATGGCTACATCCTTTTCAAAGAAAAGCCTTAAAAAATCGAATAACACGCCCCTAAGATCAGCAAAGCTCACATCACGGTCTACCAAAAAACCTTCAACCTGGTGAAACATGGGGGTATGCGTAAGGTCGGAATCACAGCGATATACCCTTCCCGGCGCAATCACTCTCAAGGGGGGCTTCCTTTCTTCCATGGTTCGAACCTGAACGGGAGAAGTGTGGGTCCTTAACAAGGTATGTGCGTCGAAATAAAAGGTATCGTGCATGGCACGCGCTGGATGAGAAGCCGGTATATTGAGCGCTTCGAAGTTATGGTAGTCATCCTCAACTTCAGGGCCTTCGACCACTTCAAAGCCCACTCGGGAGAAAATCTCTGAGATCCTTCTGAGGGTGAGCGTTACAGGGTGAAGTCCTCCAACGACTTGACCACGACCAGGCAGGGTCACGTCTACCGACTCTAGCGCAAGACGAGCGTTCATCTCGACTTTCTCGAGCAGCAGCTTTTGCGCGTCTAATTTATGCTGAAAAAGATCTCTGAGCCGGTTGATCTCGGCCCCAAAGTCCTTACGCTTTTCAGGAGGAAGAGCACCCAGCTCCTTCATTTTGTCGGCAAAAAAACCTTTCTTACCGAGAAACTTAATACGGATCTGATCTAACTCAACGAGTGACCCCGCCGCTTCGACCTCCCTGCCCGCATTATCAATCACGTGGTCTAGGGAACTCATCACTTAACTCGAACTGGGGTTAAATACTGATCAGCTGGAAGAGAGAACACGAATAGTTCTCTCTTCCAACTGAATTTGTTGCTTAAGGCTAGCCCTGCGCAATTCTGGCAAGTTCGGCAAATGCTTCCTTATCCCGCACGGCAAGATCAGCAAGCACCTTCCTGTCGATTTCGACAGAAGCCTTTTTCAAACCGTTCATGAAACGGCTGTAGGAAAGACCAAACTCTCTGGCAGCAGCGTTGATACGCACAATCCAAAGAGCCCTAAACTGCCTCTTCCTCTGTCTACGATCACGATACGCATATTGGCCTGCTTTGATAACAGCCTGCTTTGCGACTCTGTAGATACGACTCCGGGCACCGTAATACCCCTTGGCTTGCTTGAGGACCTTTTTATGGCGGGCCCTTGCGGTGACGCCTCTCTTAACTCTAGGCATGAGATTTTCCTAAATACGTAATGCTCTGGATCATGCGTGAGGCAACAGTCTAGCCGCGCTACGAACATCTGACTGATGAATCGCATTTGGGCTACGCAGTTGACGCTTACGCTTAGTACTCTTTTTCGTCAGGATGTGTCGACGATGAGAGTGGTTACACTTGAAGCCGCCTGAAGCTGTCTTCTTAAAACGCTTGGCGGCTCCTCTGTTTGTCTTCAGTTTAGGCATAAGCCCTCCGATATCTCAAAATCTAGTATTTATTTTTTCTTCTTGGGGGCTAGCGTCATACTCATCTGCTTACCCTCCATTTTTGGAAACTGTTCAACTGCAGCATGTTCTGCAAGATCGACCTCGATCTGTTTGAGCAAATCCATTCCCAATTCTTTGTGGCTCAGTTCTCTACCGCGGAACCGAACGGTAACTTTCGCCTTGTCACCATCAGCCAAGAACCTAGTAAGGTTTCTGAGCTTAACTTGATAATCGCCAACATCCGTACCAGGCCGAAACTTGATTTCTTTGACTTGAATCTGCTTCTGCTTCTTTTTAGCAGCCTGCTGCTTCTTGTTCAGCTCAAATCTAAACTTGCCATAGTCCATGATTCGGCAGACGGGAGGCTCCGCACCTGGCGAAATCTCTACCAAATCCAGATCCGCTTCATAGGCCATTTGCTTGGCCTCACGAATCGAGACAACACCAGCCTGATTTCCTTCCGCATCAATTAACCTAACGACCGGAGAAGAAATCTCATCATTCAGTCGCGGTTCTTTTCTATCAGTACTGATAGCCCGATCCTCCTAGTAATCCAGATGACACACTAAACCTGAACACGTGACTCGTTACAAAGCCTTTCCGCCAACTGCTCAAGAGTCAGCAAGCCCAGATCTTCGCCACTTTGAGTTCTCAAGGTAACGGATCCAGTCTCTCGCTCTTTGTCCCCAACAACCACAAGGTAGGGGACACGTTTCATAGAGTGATCGCGGATTTTAAAGCCGATCTTCTCATTTCTCAAGTCGCTTTCGACCCGAATCCCTTTATTCGACAGGTTTTCGACTACCAAACGAGCGTAATCGGCCTGTGCATCAGTAATATTAATAACCACACACTGCACTGGAGCAAGCCAGATAGGAAAGAAACCGGCATGATGCTCAATCAGAATTCCGATAAATCTTTCCAATGATCCAAGAATCGCTCGGTGCAACATGACCGGGGTTTTCTTTGAGCCATCCTCGCTAACATAGGTGGCACCCAGTCGCTCTGGCATAGAAAAATCAACTTGAATTGTTCCACACTGCCAAACCCGGTCGAGACAATCCAAGAGGGAAAATTCGATTTTAGGCCCGTAAAACGCGCCCTCTCCTGGCTGCAACTGCCAATCTAACCCCTTATGATCAAGCGCTTCCTTTAAGGCCGCTTCAGCCCTATCCCAAACCTCATCCGAACCCACACGGTTCTTGGGTCTTGTTGAGAGCTTCACCGAAACCTTTTTGAATCCAAAATCAGCATAGACCGCATACAAAAGATCTATGAATCGGGAAACTTCAGACTGGACCTGGCCTTCCGTGCAAAAAATATGCGCATCATCTTGAGTAAACCCTCGCACACGCATCAGCCCATGCAATACGCCTGATAGCTCATTACGATGACAAGAACCAAACTCTGCCAATCTTAGCGGAAGCTCCCTGTAACTCTTCAAGCCTTGGTTATAAACCTGAATGTGACACGGACAGTTCATCGGCTTAATCGCATAGTCTCGATTTTCTGACGCCGTCGTAAACATATCCGCCTGAAATTTGTCCCAGTGACCAGATTTCTCCCAAAGGGACCGCGAAACAACCAGCGGGGTCTTGATCTCCTGATAGCCATTCGAGCGGAAGACCGCACGCATGTATTGTTCGATGACCTGCCATAGCACCCAACCCTTAGGGTGCCAAAAGACCATCCCAGGAGCCTCCTCCTGCATATGAAAAAGATCCAACGCTTTACCAAGCTTACGATGGTCTCTCTTCTCCGCCTCCTCAAGCTTGGCGAGATAAGCCTTCAAATCCTTCTTGTCTCCCCAGGCAGTTCCGTAGATGCGCTGAAGGACTTGGTTATTTGAGTCTCCGCGCCAGTAGGCCCCAGCGATCTTCATTAACTTAAAGGCCTGAAGCCGGTCCGTATTTGGAACGTGGGGACCCCGACACAAATCCGTAAAATCGCCCTGGGAATAAAGAGAAATCTCAGCACCGTCTGGAATTTCCCGAATTATTTCCGCCTTGTAACTTTCCCCCTGAGACAGAAAGAAATCGACCGCTTCCTGCCTGCCCGAGACCTTCCTCGACACAGGAATCGCTGCTCGCGCCAACTCGGTCATTCTTGTCTCAATTTTCTCAAGATCCTCCGGGGTAAAAGATCTCTCAAATGCAAAGTCATAATAGAAACCGTTTTCTACAACCGGCCCAATGGTTACCTGAGCGGAAGGAAAGATCTCTTTGACTGCCTGAGCGAGCAAATGGGCGGTCGAGTGCCTAATAACCTCCAAACCATCTGCATCTCGTGACGTAACAATCGACACCGAGGCATCTTTTTCCAGAAGAAACGTCAAATCCACCAACTTCTCATCTACTCGCCCGGCCAGCGCTGACTTTGCTAAGCCCGCACCAATTGAAGCCGCGACATCCAGCACAGTGACAGGATGATCGAAGTGTTTTTGTGAACCATCTGGGAGAGTTACGACCGGCATACCAATCCTCAAAGACAAAAAAAGCATCGCCATGCGATGCTTCCCCAAAAAGTGGTAGGCGCGATTGGACTCGAACCAACGACCCCCACCATGTCAAGGTGGTGCTCTAACCAACTGAGCTACGCGCCTCTAATCAAGCCGAGAAGAATATCAGATAAAATCGTAACTTACAATAACCTCTAGCCAAAAGTGACGCACCATGGATAGAACAGAACGTTTCTACAAAATTGAACGCAAGTTAAGGGAAAGAGGCACCGTGGCGATCGAGGAATTTTTGTTCGACCTTGGCGTTTCATCGGCCACATTCAAGCGAGATATTGAATATCTGCGAGACCGCTTGGGCGTGCCAATTACCTGGGATAGAAAAAGCCGAGGGTATCGCATCGAATCCAGCGACGAGACAAATATTAGCGAACTGCCAGGACTTTGGTTCAGCGTCACAGAAATCCAATCGCTAATGGCGCTACGCGAACTGATTGATGACTTGGGCACCAGCTTCCTGGATCAGCAAATCACCCCTATTTACAACAAACTAGTCAATCTGCTTGAGGATAAATCTCCGGACAGAATGGAGATTACAAGAAGAATAAAAGTTTTCCACACAGGAAGAAGACGCTATCAAAGCCATATCTTTGATGAACTGTGCTTTTGCCTCCTCAATCGCACTCAGGTCAAGGTGAATCACCGCAACAGAAACTCCAATGAAATGACTTCTCGAAATATCTCGCCACAACGCATGACCTTCTACAGAGATAATTGGTATATCGATGCTTGGTGTCATCTCCGAGAAGGCATACGGTGTTTTGCAGTAGACAGCATTGAGTCTGCTGAACGCATTAAGGAAATGGCCGTTGATGTCGGGGATGAACAATTAAACAATCATTTCTCAGAAGGCTTCGGAATATTTTCCGGCGCAGCAATAGCTTGGGCGCGAATTCAATTCACTGCGGAACGTGCGCGCTGGATTGAGCAGGAAGAATGGCATCCAAAGCAAAACCTTAAGAAGCTAGAGGATGGCGGCCTAATTCTTGAGTTGCCCTATAGCGACAGTAGAGAACTTATTACGGAGATTCTGAAGCATGGCGACAGTGCGATGGTTCTCGAACCACTAGAGCTCAGAAGAGAAATTGAAGCACAACTGCACCGCATGACTCGCCTGTACGAGAGCATTTAAATTCCAACACCCTCAAAACCCAATTTCTTCATCGATCAAAGCGCTATTCACGCACGGGTCTTTTTTCAAGCTTTCTTTGTAAGGTGCGACGGTGCATCCCCAAAGCCCTGGCGGCAGCAGAGATGTTTCCGCCATGTTCGGCTAAAATTTTTTGCAGGTGCTCCCACTCCAGCCGCCTGACCGAAAGCGGCTTGTCTTTGATCTCTACCGAATCATCACCCTGCTCCTTGTGCAAGGCAGCCACAATTTCATCCGCATCCGCAGGCTTGGCCAAGTAATGAACCGCCCCAAGCTTAATAGCTTCCACTGCGGTCGCAATACTCGCAAATCCTGTCAGCATGACAATTCGAGTATTACTGTCGAGCTCGTGTAGTTTTTTAACCAACACCAATCCTGATTCTTGACCAATTCTCAAATCAATCACAGCAAATTCGGGCTCTATCTTTTCTGCAAGCTGAATCCCTTCATCCAAGTTAGTCGCAACTTGCGCATCAAAGCCCCTTTTATCCAAAGCCAACTTGAGAACCCCACAAAATGTAGGATCATCATCTACAAGCAAAAGAGAGGGTTTTGTAGGAATATTTTGTTCAGTCAAAGAATGCTCCCATCAAATAGATCCTGCGCTCACTACCGGTAGAACAATTTTCGTCACAGTTCCCGTGACTTGCTGCCTTTGAACCATCTCAATGGATCCGCCCAATCTATTAATTGTTGCAAAGGCCAAGAATAGCCCCACACCCAACCCAGCCTCTTTAGTTGAAATTGGAACCTTGCCTATTTGATCAGCAACAGAAGGAGAAATCCCAGGGCCACGATCAAGCACGTTAAGAATGATCGAGGCTGGGGTCCACTTAACCGTTAACTCAATCCCCTTCGGGGAGACATCTGCCGCATTATTTAGAATGTTTACCAAGGCATGAGTTAGAGTTAACTCCGCAAGTATGTACGGGACAGGCATGAATCCAGACTTTTGGTACTTCAGCCTGCACCCAGGGCGCTGGCTTCGCCAACTCTTAACAACATTTTCCATGTAGAGATCTATAGACTCTACGTGACCGCTCTCTGCTCTAATTTCTCCAGCCGTTGCCGACATCACGGATAAGGCCTGTTTGCAACGGCCAACCTGCTCCCTCAGGATCTTCATTTTTTCGACCATTTCAGGGTTTGATCCGGAATCACTTTCGTCATGGATCTCGCCAATCAGAATTGCCATTGTTGCGAGAGGGGTACTAATCTCATGCGCAGCACCCGCAGCCAAGGTTCCAAGAGCGACAACCCTCTCATTTCGCAAACTTTGCTCTCTGGCCTCTGCCAAACTCTGTTCACGGGCTCTTATCGTCTTGGCCATCTCGACAACGAAGTAAGCAACCAGCACCGCACTGAAAACAAAACCAAACCACATTCCGAATACATGAAGATTCAGATCTCTTTCCGGCATCATGTGCTGCAATCGATGCGCCGCATCCCCCTGCAATGTCGGCTGAATATTGGGTAAGGGCTGGTAATAACTCATCAAAAGGGTGTAGCACCCAGAAGTGAAAATAACCATGTACCAAGTATATTCTTGCCTTAATAGGGTTGCTGCGATAATTAGTGGCAGCAGGAAGAACCAGGCAATGGGGTTAGTCGCTCCCCCGGTAAAGTACAAAATGGCGGTGATAGCCAAAACATCGCAGGATAACTGAAGAAATATTTCATTCTCATATATCGCGTCAGTTGCCGTTAACCTCAACCATGTCCACCAGTTAAAGAAAGACAAAAAAGTCAAAATCCCCCAAAGGGGTACCTCCTTTAGCGGCAAATTAAGCCCATAAAGACTCATAAGAATCACAATCGCCTCGCCGACGATCATCAAGTTACGAAGTACGAATAACCAGCGTAAATTTTGCCTTGCATCGACGGCAGGCATCACTGGACTGGGAATACTCGAAAGCGGTTCTGCACTCATGTATGGTCCTTGCCGTTGGGCCTGTTAATTAGAAATCCCCCATCGAAAACCCCAGCCCTTTGAGCCCACAGTAACCGTTTGGATTACGAGCCAGATATTGCTGGTGCTCAGGCTCGGCAAAATAAAAATCGCCACCCTCAACCACCTCAGTCGTCACGATTTTTTGACCGGCCTCGCGTTCCAATATCTTTTGAAATCTCATCTTTGCAGCGTTGGCCACCTCTCGATGCTTCTCAGAAAATGTCATGATCATAGAACGATATTGAGTCCCGATATCATTACCTTGGCGCATACCCTGAGTCGGGTCATGTATTTCAAAGAATTTCTTCAATAATTGGGCATAAGAAACCTGTATTGGATTAAATACAATGAGAATAGATTCAGCATGCCCGGTTAAGCCACTACAAACCTCATCGTAGGTTGGATGAGGAGTACTTCCCCCCGCATAACCTACCGCAGTCACGTAGACACCCTCTTCCCGCCAAAAAGCCCTTTCAGCGCCCCAGAAACATCCGAGACCTAAAACCGCTTTTTGATACCCCTCTGGATAGGGTGGCAGCAAGGGCCGACCAAGGATTTCATGGGAACCGACATCAAAAATCGGATTCGGTCTTCCTGGCAAAATCTCCTCTGCACGAGGCATTTGAGGTAGTCTTTGTTTTTTAAAAAACATCATTCCATGCTCCGCGCTGGGAACTTAATGCTAACGCTTACTCAACCGCCAACCAAATGCAAAACGATCAAATTCAAAGCTTTCTCTTCGAAGATCTATCCATTCGGGGACAAATAGTACACCTTGATCAAAGTTGGAAAGCTCTGGTAGCCAATTCAGACTATCCCCGCATCATTGAGGATCAGCTGGCTCAGGTGGTACTGGCCTCGATTCTTATGGTATCCAACTTAAAAAGCCGAGGGTCGATAGTTATCCAAATACAGGGGGATGGACCCATTCGAACGCTTGTAGTTCAAGCCCACCACACTGGAACCTTCAGGGGAATGGTTCATTACAATGAGGAGCTTCCATCTCATCACTTTCACGATCTTTTTAAAGATTCCAAGCTAATCCTGACCGTTCAGAACGAAGGCCAAATCGCTTATCAAGGAATTGTACCCATGGAGGGCGATTCTATTGGCCAAGCTCTGGAAGCTTATTTTGCCCGCTCCGAGCAATTACCCACTAAATTCGTTCTGACAAGTGGTCAAGGAGGCGCTTCCGGTCTGCTGCTTCAAGGCCTCCCTAAGGCTGATGTTATTCAGGAAGACTGGAGCCGTATCAACCTGCTCACGGAAACGCTGACTCATGAAGAACTGATAGGTCTTGAAAATGAGACTCTGTTGTATCGTCTTTTCAATGAAGAGACCGTAAAGCTTTTTGAGCCTAAACAAATACGCTTCTCTTGTGGCTGCTCCCAATCGAAGGTAGCCGGGGTACTCGTCGCCCTCGGAGAAAAGGAAGTATCAGAAGTACTCAAAGAAGAGGGGCACGTTACCGTGTTTTGTGATTTTTGCAATAAACGTTACGTCTTCGACCGCATTGACGTAGGTCATCTATTTTCGGATCAGATCAAAGCGCCACCACCCGCGCTTAAGCAGTAGCGCCATTGATCCAGAGTGTTATCAACAAAAAGGATTGAAGTCGGTTATCTCAAAGCCAATAGACGAATACGAACAATCCCAACCAGACGACATCCACGAAGTGCCAATACCAAGCGGCCGCTTCAAAGGCAAAATGGTTGTGGGATGAGAAATGTCCTCGAATACTTCTAAGCAAAACCACGGTGAGCATTATTGCCCCAATCGTTACATGCAGACCGTGAAATCCGGTTAGCATGAAAAACGTGGAACCATAAATTCCCGTACCAAGCGTCAGCCCCATTTCAGTATAGGCTTCGTGGTACTCCATCCCTTGGAACACGACAAACGCGAATCCCAAAGCCACCGTCAAAGCCAACCCAAAAATCAGCTGTTTGCGGTCATCTTTCAACAAACCCCAGTGGGCCCATGTGACCGTGGCTCCACTCGTCAAAAGTATTAGCGTATTAATCGCGGGTATTCCCCATGCACCCATGGGTTCAAACTCTCCACCCTCTTTGCCCCCAATGTGACCCGGTCCGTTTGTAGGCCATACATTCTTAAACGAATCCCATAGATACTGGTGGGTGTCTATTCCCAAATTCGAACCCTCACCCCCCATCCATGGCAAAGCCAGCTGCCTTGCATAATAGAGTGCCCCAAAGAAGGCCGCAAAAAAGAAAACCTCAGAGGTAATGAACCAAATCATCCCCATCCTAAAAGAGACATCCACTTGATGGTTATAAATACCAGACACACTCTCGCGAATCACAGTTCCAAACCAGAGGAACATCATAAAAATTACGATACCAGCACCGATCCACATAACCATGGGTGCATTTGGAGAGCCGTTTAAATAACTTGAAAAACCGCCTAAGAGGAGGAATAACCCAACCGAACCCAGAATCGGTTGTGTTGCTTTATGCGGAAGATAATAAGAACCGTGCAGTGCCATAAATGTGCCTCTCCAGTAGCTTGTAGGTGCCTACCTATTGTTCGCCTGATATATCGAAAAAAGTGTATGAGAGCGTTAGATCTGAAACCGTCTCCGGTAATTCCGGATCAATAACAAACCTGACCGGCATCTCTCGCATTTTACCGGGATCGAATGTCTGTTCCGAAAAACAAAAACATTCCGTCTTACTAAGAAACTTCGTTGCCCAACCTGGTGCAATACTCGGAACTGCTCTACCCTTCAGAGTTGTCTTTGAAGTATTTATCCCCGTGAAAACCACGCGTTGATATTCTCCAGGGTGTACTCTTATCTTGGTCTTTTCCGCTCGAAAAACTAATGGCATGTCACCGTGGACGGTTGTGACCAACTCCACTGTGACCCATCGATTAGAATCAACTTCAAATTTCTTCTCAGATTGTGCAACCGTTTTAACCTTGCCGTTTAAGCCGGTTAATTCGCAAAAAACGTCATAGAACGGCACCAGAAGAAAGCCAAGAGCAAACATCAATACAACCAATAGCATGATTGGCCAAACTAACTTTCTGGTCTTGGCTTTTGATTTATCTGGCGTCACTTGGCTCCTACAGTCTGCGCCATCTTGACTATTGCAAACACGTAGAGCCCCACGGAGACTGCTGCCAGTAAGCCCGCCAGTAAGATATTCCTAACCCGTGTCCTCACATCAGTCACTTTTCTAACTTACTTAATTTCGGGCGCCGTTTCCCACGTATGATATGGCGCTGGAGATGGCAGATTCCATTCAAGCCCATGATCTCTTGCACCCTCCCAAACTTCATCCGATACAACGTCTCCTTCTCCCCTTACGGCCTTAAGAACGATGTAACAGAGAATCAATTGAGAGAAGCCGAAAACAAATGCTCCTACCGAAGACCATGCATTGAATTCAGCGAACTGTAATGCGTAGTCAGGGATACGTCTCGGCATACCTGCCAGTCCCAGAAAATGTTGCGGGAAGAAGCAGATATTTACTGAAATTGCAGTCAACCAGAAATGCAGCTTAGCAAGTCCCTCGTCGTACATCCTCCCAGTCCACTTTGGGAGCCAGTAAAACACTGCAGCCATGATTGCAAATACAGCACCAGGAACCAGCACATAATGGAAATGCGCCACGATGAAGTAGGTGTCGTGATACTGCAAATCAGCTGGCGAAATCGACATCATCAGCCCGGTAAATCCCCCCATAGTGAAAAGGACAACAAAAGCTAAAGCCCAGAGCATAGGCGCTTCAAAGGTTATTGCCCCTTTCCACATCGTGGATATCCAGTTGAAAACCTTCACTCCTGTTGGAACAGCGATCAACATTGTGGCATAGGTGAAATAGAGTTCACCCTCTACAGGCATACCCACCGTGTACTGATGGTGCGCCCAAACGATGAATGATAGAAATCCGATCGATGCCGTCGCGTATACCATCGAGCTGTAGCCAAAAAGAGGCTTTCTCGCAAAAGTTGGGATGATCTGAGAGATGATCCCAAAAGAAGGCAGGATCAATACATAAACTTCTGGATGCCCAAAGAACCAGAATAAGTGCTGATAAAGGACGGGATCGCCGCCACCAGCCGCGTTAAAGAAACTTGTGCCGAAAAACTTATCGGTCAACAACATCGTCACAGCACCAGCGAAGACTGGCATGATTGCGATGAGAAGAAAGGCTGTAATCAACCAAGTCCACACAAAAAGTGGCATTTTCATGAGCGTCATACCTGGCGCTCTCATATTAAGGATCGTGACGATAATATTAATAGCCGCCATAATCGAGGATAGCCCGAGCAAGTGGACGGTAAATATCGTGAAAGGCAGAGCCGCACCCGTTTGGAGTACCAGAGGCGGGTATAAAGTCCATCCTGCAGCTGCTGCACCACCGTCCATGAATAGCGTGCTTAGCAACATGACAGCAGCAAAAGGCAACAACCAGTAACTCCAATTATTGAGTCGCGGCAAAGCCATATCCGGCGCCCCAATCATCATTGGGATCATCCAATTCGCAAGCCCAGCGAACGCAGGCATGACCGCACCGAAAACCATAATAAGCGCATGCAATGTTGTCATCGAGTTAAAAAACATCGGATCAACAAACTGCATACCAGGCTCGAAGAGCTCAGCTCGAATCACTAGCGCCATCGCACCGCCCACCATAAACATGGCGAGAGCAGTAATCATGTAAAGAGTCCCGATATCCTTGTGATTGGTGGTCGTGATCCACCTCATGATCCCTTTTGCAGGGCCATGGTCATGATGATCATCATGAATTGCCGTTACTGACATAGCACTTACCTCAATTACTGCTCGATTCAATTATTCTTTCAATGCCTGCACTTCGGCGGCCGTTACGACATCTCCGGTACTGTTACCCAACGCGTTTCGCTGATAGGTCACAACAGCCGCAATGTCATCTGCTGACAAAACAGACTTGAATGAAGCCATTAGTGGGGGCTTGCCATTCAGCACTAGTCTAATGTGATCAGCCTTTGGGCCCTTGACTACTGAACTCCCCTTGATGGCGGGAAACAAGCCTTCAATGCCTTCGCCATTGGCCTGATGGCAACTTAAACAGTTTGCTTCGTAAACCTGCTGCCCCTTTGCAATAACAGCTGCCATATCTTTAGTAACCTCAGCATCGGTTGAAGCAGCCTCAGGACTGACCTCAACTGCAGATAAGCTGGACGTTGGGGAAGCTTCAACTTTCAAATTCGCCTGTTCCCCACCTTTCTGGGTCGCAAGCCAATCCTTGTATTCAGATTCAGTCTTTGCAACAACAACGATCGGCATAAATCCATGATCTCGTCCGCACAGCTCAGTGCATTGCCCGCGGTACGTTCCAGGCTTTTCAACCTTGGCCCAAGCATCTGTTATGAAACCTGGGATCGTGTCTTTCTTCCATCCTAAATCAGGTACCCACCAAGAGTGAATCACATCGGCTCCGGTAAATAGGAAACGGATCTTCTTTCCAACCGGAACGACTAGAGGATGATCTACATTTAGTAGGTAATTCTCGACAGTTTCCGGTTTAACTCCGGAACCAAGTTGACGTGCCACATTACTCTTTGCGTCTAGAGTACTAAAGAAGCTGACTCCCTCATCTAGGTACTCGTATCGCCACTTCCATTGGTAACCCGTGACCTTAATCGTTAAATCAGCCCCCGAAGTGTCGTAAGCCTTTACCATCACCTTGGTGGCAGGAACTGCCATGCCTAGCAGAATGATGAAAGGTACGATGGTCCAGATAATTTCAAGCTTAGTATTCTCATGAAAAGTAGCAGGTATGGCTCCCTTGGACTTTCTGTGATTAACCAGGGAGTAAACCAGTAAGCCATAAACAAGGACTCCAATACCCACACAAATCCAGAAAATGAGCATATGCAAGTCGTGAATATCCCTGCTTAGCTCGGTTACGCCCTCAGTCAGGTTTAACTTGTAGTCAGCAAACGCTTCACCCACGCTCAACAGCCCGAAAACCGTAATCAAGGATTTAATTCTATTCACGCAACCCTCACTTCAATATTCCTAATTTAATAGGGAGAACCAAAAACAAATCGCACCAAAGGCTTTCAACTTATAACTCAGAGGCGGGTGACTATTCTTCTTTTTAACAAAAGAATTTCCCGACCACTAATACCTACCCATTTAAAGTGAGCACTGACCCGATCGAGTACCCCAGAAAAAAGGGGTCTATAAAGTTTGGCTCACAGCGCCATGCGACCGAAGGCCAAGACCCTGCCGGTATTCGATCGACCAGCACACACAATAGGTACCAGGCTTAATTAACAATATCTCCCGCTCTGAGACATTCATCCAAACCACAAGATCAAAAAACCTCTACCCTTTGGACAAATAGAGGAACAACTTGATCCAAAAAACACACATCGCCATCATTCAGAACAAAATGAAGCTACTTCAGCCAAGAACGGCAATCCTAGGGTGGTTGTGATCCATCTCTGCGCAGCACCGCTTGTGCCCATCAGATCACACCAACCAACCTAACGCAGACTCACTGCCGAAACCAAACAGAAAAATTTCACCCACAAAAAGTGCGGGCTCTTGGGGGTTAACATACGCACCCAAGGTGAATGCTA
Source organism: uncultured Methylococcus sp. (assembly GCA_964343925.1). Lineage (GTDB taxonomy): Bacteria > Pseudomonadota > Gammaproteobacteria > Methylococcales > Methylococcaceae > UBA6136. The sequence continues at coordinate 34,637 of CAYFLM010000003.1, read as the reverse complement.
GCTTAAGGGGCGATCTGGTGCAAGATTGCGGCTATATCACGAGCTCTTGAAACCTCCGAAAGAGAGAAGCTTCCTTCGGGATCAAACGGGATCTCGAACAGGGGTTTACGGCCTACCTGCTGAGAAATGGTGTCTATGACATCGTTAACTCGAAAAAGCTTTTCCTCAAGGTGATTAGCAACCCACCCAACAGACCTACACCCGCTCGCGCCAATAGCATCCCAGGTCAACCTTGCCTGATTAATGCAGCCCAGCTTCAATCCGACGACCATCAGTACTGGCAATTCCAGCGATAGGGCTAATTCCCTAACACTCATGGTTGCGGATATTGGGGTCAACCACCCCCCTACACCTTCGACAAGGATACTGTTGGCATGGCGCTCCAACCATTTAAAATTTTCCATAACAATTGATTCGTAGTCTTGAGCCTCTAAATCGCTAGCAGCGATATTGGGCGAGACCGCTTGAGCAAACACCACGGGGTTTATTCGCTCATAGGGCATCAATTTGGACCCCTCTTCCAAAAGGGCAAGTGCATCTTCATTGACCAACCGTCCACCCAGAAGCTCAGCCCCAGCCGCTATTGGCTTCATTCCCACAACACAAAATCCTTCAGCCTTCAAAAGACGCATGATCAATCGAGTTGCTTTGGTTTTGCCCACCCCCGTGTCAGTTCCCGTAATAAAAAGATTGGCACTCATGGATCCAATGCTATTTAGTACAAATTCCATAAATAACCTCATACGAGGCCGAGGCAAACTTTTTCTCTCCTTGTTCAACCATTGGATACCCAATCATCAAATTTCTGAGATCAGATTTTCCGGTCAAATGTCGAGGCCGATTCTCGTTCAGATTATGAGCTCCAAGCCCCTTAAGTTCTCTCATCAGACTCATGGGATCTGAATAAGGCACAGAGACAAAACCTTGTTCCATACTTACTTGTTCAAATCCAATACATGACACCTCACGGCTTAAGGCTTCAAACGCCTCAAAGTCATTAACATGACTATACCTGTCCACCTTCTGCCAGGCAGATCTGAGCTCTTTGAGCGTACCTTGGCCAAATGTAGAGAACCGCAATATGCCCCCCGGCTTTAAAACCCGAAAAAACTCTGAGATCGCTTTAGACTGGTTGGAGCACCACTGGATGGCAAGATTTGAGAAAACAAAATCCACGGTCCCATCGGAAAAAGGAAGCAATTCCGCATCACCTACAACCAACTGTGATACCTCACAACCAGCCGGAACTGATGCACGGAGCATACCCTCAGAAAGATCCAGTGAAATCACTCTTGATAATGGGTATCTGCCCGCCAGAATCCTCGAAAAATAACCTGTCCCTGAACCCACATCCAAGATAAGAGACCCAGAAAATGCTTTCGAGCTTGCTCCACCCAACAGTGAAGCTCCTATAGAACGTTGCAATTTTGCATGCGTATCATAGGTGTACGAAGCGAAAGCGAAGGATCGCGCGATTTCAGGTTTACTCAACCGCAAGCACGCCCCCGGGCTTACTCAGCAACATGCGCTTAACATAGCAAGCGCACCTCTCAGGATGCGTCAAAAAGGGTACGTGACCCGCATCTGGAATAACATCCACCTCAACTAAGGAATTCAGATCTTTAAGCAAAGGGATAACCTCAAAGGGCACCAATCGATCCTTCTTACCCTGTATAAGGTAAGTACCATCCGCTAACGCCGAAAACTCTTCGCGAAAATCTAAAGTCCCAAGCATTAAAAGCAATACTTTAAGAGTCTCTGAGTTGGGGAATGGGCTCCTATGAATCATTTCGACCATACTCTTGGTCCATCGCCTTGAATCAGCCAGCCCAAGATTTTGAAGGCCAGCAAAACGTTCAAGGGTCGCAGACGCATCGGTAGAGAGGTCGTGGGACAGTTTATGAAGCATGTCCAAATCTATTCCCGGCCATCCGTGATTCGTAAAAAAACAAGGGGTGGAGGCTACCAGGCCCAAACTGAGAACTCGATCGGGAAAGTCTCTCGAGATACTCATCCCAATCAACCCACCCAACGACCAACCCAACAGGTGAAATTGGGCGGGTAGCTCGGAGACGACCAAACTCGCCAATTCCTCTATCTGATCCCCGTCAAACGGCCCGCTTCTGCCGTGTCCAGGCAAGTCCACAACAATAACCTTAAAAGAATCACTGAGCAGGGAAGACCACACATCAAAAATCCCCCCATTCATTCCCCATCCGTGTAAAAGCACCAAGTTTGGGCCGCGCCCAATCGAATAGCTAAAAACATCTGGGCTACTCTGACTCAAAACTCGTCTCACTGATGTTTTTTTGAAAACCCCGTAAATTATCTAAGGCCCCTAACAAGGCATCCACATCCTCCTCCCGATGCTTGGCGGAGAGTGTTATCCGTAGTCTAGCCATCCCCTTTGGAACGGTTGGTGGTCTAATCGCGGGAACCAAGAACCCCGCCTCCACGAGTTGAGTCCCGGCACTATGACAATCCTGACTTGAACCAATTAGCACGGGCTGAATCGGGGTCATCGAATCCATAATGCTTAGGCCTATTTGTTTAGCGCCTGATCTAAAACGCTGAATCAGACTATTTAGCCGCTCTCTTCTCCAGCCACCCTCAGCTGTTTGCTTTAGTGCAATCCTTGCAGCACCAGCAATGGCGGGCGGGATTGCTGTTGTAAAAAGGTAGGTTCGTGCCGTTTGCAATAGCCATTCAATAAATACATCGTCACCCGAGACAAAAGATCCAAAGCACCCAAAAGCCTTACCCAAGGTTCCCATAACTAACGGTACTTCTGACTGAGAAACGGATAAATGCTCCAAAACCCCCCCGCCCTTGGCGCCCAAAACGCCAAAGCCATGCGCATCATCAACAATAAGTAGGGAGTTAAATTGACTTGATAGTTTAGACAACTGATGAACAGGAGCCAGATCCCCATCCATACTAAAAACACCATCCGTTAAAACTGTGGAAAGCGATCCACGCTCCGACTCCAACCAACCCGACAAAACCGCAGTATCGAGATGAGGAAAGCGACGAAGACGTCCACCTGAAAGAAGAGCGCCGTCAATAAGAGAAGCGTGATTTAGTCGATCTTGATAAATGGACATTCCCTTCTTGGCGAATGCAGATACAAGGGCTAAGTTGGCCATATAGCCGGTAGAAAAAAGCAGCGCCTTATCTCGCCCAGTAAATTCAGCTAATTCCTCTTCGAGCGCGTGATGCTCTCGAGTATGTCCAGAAACCATATGGGCAGACCCCGAACCTACGCCCCAGCATCTTGCTGAATTGATAAACCCCTCCAGCAAATGATTGTCATTAGCCAAGCCAAGGTAATCATTGCTAGAGAAATTCAGGAGTATCCGCCCGTTGACATTTACTCTTATGGCCTGAGGGCTCTCAAGAATCTTCCTAGACCGGTGCAAGCCTTGAACATCGATTTGGGCCAGCCGAGCCCTCAAATTAGATCGCCAATCATTCACTCGTTGCGCTCATCAAGAAATATCTGAGCCTCAAGCATCAGCGTAGAAACCAGTAACAACCATTCCAAGTCTCTTGAACAATGCCTGATCAGCATCAGTGAGAGGATTTTCGGTTGTTAGCAACTTATCTCCATAAAAGATTGAATTTGCCCCCGCTAGAAAGCATAAAGACTGCAGTTCATCACTCATTGTCGATCGGCCTGCAGACAATCGAACTCGTGACATCGGCATCAGAATACGGGCGGTCGCAATTACCCTCACGAATACGAAAGGATCCAGCGAATCAACCCCTGCCAACGGTGTACCTTCTACTTGCACTAGCAAATTGATTGGAACACTCTCAGGATGCTGGGGGAGATTTGCCAACTGAAGAAGCAATCCCGCGCGGTCTTTTTGGCTTTCACCCATTCCCACAATTCCGCCGCAACAAACATTAAGACCCGCCTCCCTAACACGACTTAAGGTATCCAACCTGTCTTGATAGGTTCTTGTCGTAATTATCTGTGAGTAGAACTCCTCTGACGTATCAAGATTATGGTTGTAGTAATCAAGACCTGAGGCTTTGAGGCGCTTTGCTTGCTGGTCAGTCAGCATTCCAAGGGTCATACAGGTCTCCATACCCATCCCTTTCACTGCATCAACAATCTCACAAACACGATCGATATCACGATCCGTTGGCTCTCGCCACGCGGCCCCCATACAAAAGCGGCTGGAGCCCTGCCTTTTGGCGCTATCTGCGGCAGCCAAAATGGCCTCAATTTGCATAAAAGGCTCAGACTCAAGGCCCGTATTTGAGTGGGCACTCTGAGGACAGTAGGCACAATCTTCGGCGCATGATCCGGTTTTAATGCTTAGAAGACTTGAGACCTGGACCTCCGAAGCATTGAAATGTTGGCGATGTACCCCTTGAGCCTCATAGATCAAGTCTGCAAAAGGCTTTTGCATGATCTCTAGAACCTCATCGAGTTCCCAGTCATGTCTGGTCACAAAACCCTGCAATCCTTTCGAATAGCAATGCGATTGAATTGGCTTTTCTGGCATTAAATAAAGCTCCTCAGGTTAGATACTCAATAAAAAATTCTCCTGATCATAATGCCGACCGTAAAGAAGTCAAACCGTAATAACTTTACAATTGTATAATTCGTGAGCATTCTCGCGCATGCACAAACATCGCTAGACAGGACCCCAGACTCAAATGCTAACCTTATCGCCAAGTGATTCATGCAGATCAACCCTCAAATCGACGCGAGTCCATTCATGATTAATCGCATTATTCTTGCCTTGGCTTTTTCTTTGAGTTTGTTGCCATTGAAATCGATGGCCGTTAACGGCGGCGCTGCAGGTCCGTGGGATGGCTTCCCCAGAACTGAGCCGAAACCAAAATACGAGAATGATCCAGGAGCCAATTTCAACTATCACTTTGGTGTCACTAAAGCCTTTACCCCCTATCGTGATCCAGATTGGTCAGAATCCGAGAACCTACCCAACCCTCTTGATGATGCCGACTTCAATAGCTACAACGTCATAGTAGTAATCAGCAAGAAGGATGACCCTTTCTGGGGTCTTGAGCAGACGCTACGGGTTTATAAGAGAAACCAAGGTCAGATCTACTATTGGGATGTCTCGACTGGCATGAAGGGGCACGAAACTGCGGCGGGGTATTTCAGCCCCAAGGCTTTTTCGTCGAGGCACTGGTCAGAGGAGTATGATGCACCCATGCTCTGGGCCGTATTTTTTCACGGTGGCATGGCTTTGCACTCTTCTCTGGACAGAGACGCTATACGCGACATGGGACACGCGGCAGCCTCCCATGGCTGTGTGCACTTAGAGGATTATCGTGCGGAAGAGATGTTTCATTTGATCGGACAAAGTGGTTACGGTCAGGTAGATCAAATTGACGAAAGAACTGGCAAAAGAACAGGAAAGCAAGTTGCCGGGTATAAGGCGCTCATCATTATTGGTCCAACCACTCCTTGGACTCCTATGATCTCGCCAGCAAATACTCTGACTCAATCCAAATTCGACCCATCCTCAAGCAATGATCCATCCGGTTCATCGACTGACTCAACCCCCCAAAACCCGATGGAAGCCGCAAGCCCTTAATCCAGACTTGAAGCTAACAGGAACGAACTTACTGACTCCTTTTCAGGACTAGACAGAAATCTCAATCACAACTGGGGCATGATCTGAAGGACGATCGAGAGCACGAAGACTTCTCTCCACGTGGCAGCCCGCACATAAGGGTGCGAGTGCCGAAGAAACCAAAACATGATCTATACGGAGGCCCTGACCACGCCGAAAAGCGTTGGTTCGATAATCCCACCATGTATAGCTATCTGAGCCTGTAGCGAAGCGCCCTAGCGAATCATGGAGACCCAAATCCAAGATGCGTTGGTAAGCATCACGCTCTGGTTTGCTACATAGCACCTTTCCACCCCATGCGATCGGATCATAAACATCGGCGTCACTGGGAGCAATATTGAAGTCCCCGACCACCACAAGACTGGGGTAAGACCGCAACTCCTGTTCCAGAAGCGACCTCATGTTCTCTAACCAACTGAGCTTATAACGGTACTTCTCACATCCAACCTCGCTACCATTTGGCACATAGAGGTTAACGACCCTGACATTATTAATGGTTGCCGCGATAAATCTCTTCTGATCATCCGCATAACCGGCCAGATCGGTTCTAACATCCTCTATCGGCCAGCGAGAAAGAATAGCCACACCATTGTAGGTTTTTTGACCGCTAAATGCGGACTGATAACCCATTTCAAGCAAGATCTCTTTAGGGAAACCCCCATCTTCAACCTTAGTTTCCTGTAAACAGAGAATGTCAGGCATTTCAAGCTGAACCCAATCACTCAACTGACCTAACCTAACCCGAAGGGAGTTGACGTTCCAAGTAACAATCTTCATGAGTCCCTTCCAGTCAACTCAGTAATTCAAAGACTTTAGGCTTACTGTTATTCGATGTGGCCTAGTCTGGAATTAGGGCATTTACTTTCTTTTCAAGTTTCTTCAGCCGAGACCACATATCGTGCAACTTAGGCATCACGGCCATGTTCTTAAGATATTGGGTTAGAGGCTGGGTTGGCCCACCGGCATACATCCCCGGTTCTTTGATGCTGTTATTCAAACCGGCCCTGTGAAGAAGTACGACATCATCAACCACCGTCACATGGTCAAGCGTGCCCGTTTGGCCTGAAGCGATGACTCGTTTACCGAACTTGGTTGAACCCGAAATTCCTGTATGCGCGCACAAAATGCAGTCTTCACCAATTTCGACGTTATGTCCTAGATGACACATTGCATCAATCACTGCACCTTGCCTAACTCGGGTCTCCCCATAGGTGGCTCGATCAATATTCGTATTTGCACCAATAACGACACGATCTTCAATTACTACACAACCCGTATGTGGTATGCGGTAGTTCCTCCGCCGCTCGTCCTGTGCAAACCCAAATCCCTCGGAGCCAATCACACAGCCTGCCTTGAGAATGACATGGGATCCAATTCTGCTGCCATAGCCAATGACCGCGCCAGGGTGAACTACTGTTTCTGAGCCTATGCTAGCGTCATGCTCGACGACAACATTTGCCATTAGCACCACCCGCTCTCCAAGAGTGACGCGCTGGCCAATCACAACACCAGGGCCAATCACAGCATCATCGGGAACAGAGACCGTCTGATGAATCACAGCGCTCGGATGGACTCTGGGCCATTCCGTATTTCGAACATCTCGGTCGTCATAGGCTTGTTTTAAGAGGGCTATGGCCAACCGAATGTTGGGCGCAATCAAAACAGTCACCCCTCCAGTCGAGATAAGCTCACCCGCAATAGCTTCAGAAGTTACGACCACTGATGGACGCTGGCTAATCACCCTCTCCAGATATTTCGGATGGTCTACGAAAACGAGATCTCCGGGCCGGCACTCTTCAACCGGCGCCATGCGAACAACACTCTGGTCATCCCCAACCATTTTGATGAGCAATTTATCGCGCTCAAAACGCTCAAAAATCTCTGAAACCCGTATCTTCATGCTTGTCAATCTTTGAATAAACTCGAGTCACCATGATACACGAGAGTGCTCGGACAAATTCTTGTAGCTCAGTACAGGTACAGATCGATATCATCTAGAACAACCTTCCATGCCGAAATCATTTAATGGAATAATGCAACAACGAAATCGTCCGCCCTAAGTGAACTGTTTTATAGAGACATGTGTACAAATCATAGCGACGTAATAAACCGTTTTCTTAATGGGATTCAGGGTTTTAAGGAACGCTTTTACGAGAACGACCCTGAATTCATGCGCGATCTCGCAGAACATGGTCAACACCCCGAGGTGCTTCTTATAGCCTGTAGCGACTCTCGAGTTGATCCGACCCTATTAACTGGGGCTCGGCCCGGGGAGCTGTTCGTTGTCAGAAATGTGGCCAATCTTGTTCCACCTTATCTTCTCGACGGAAAGCAGGACGGCGCTAGAGCTGCAATCGAATACGCAGTACGAGATCTTGGAGTTTCACATATCGTTGTATTGGGACACGCCCAATGTGGCGGGATTAAAGCGCTACTCAAAACTATTACGGGCGAAAATCTTGCTGATCGAGACTTCATTGGTGGTTGGGTTTCTATGGCACATTCAGCCTGCCAAAAATATATCCTCCAACCCTTACACTCATCTGAAGATCATGACTTCTCTGGGAACCAAGTTGACGACTTTGAGTCCGTTCTAGCGCATCCGCATCTTGCCGAAAGAGCCATGATCCAAGGCTCTTTAGCAAATCTGGAAACATACCCCTGGTTAAAGGAACGCATTGAAGCTGGAAAACTCAAGCTGCATGGGTGGTGGTTCGACCTTGAAACGGGAGACCTCTGGAGCACCAACGAGGATGATCAGGTGCTGATGCCAGTGCTTGACTGAATTAGGCCAAAAGACAGAAAACCGGCTCACCCCACTACAAACATAAGAAAACCTATAGGAAACTCGAATGCTCAAAACAACATCCAACAAAGTTGAGGACATTCTTGTCATCTCCCTTGAAGGGAGAATTGATGCACATAGCGCTAAAGATCTCGAAGATCAATGCACCCGTTGGATTGAATCAGGGGAACACAAGATCATTATGGATTTTGCGGCCGTGGATTTCATCAGCAGTGCAGGACTGAGAGTTGTTCTGCTCACAGCAAAAATGCTGTCATCAAAAAATGGCACGATTAAGCTTTGCTCACTTAACAGCACATTAAGAAATGTTTTCGAGATCAGCGGCTTTAGTAAGCTATTCGTGATAGTTCCTTCACTTGAAGATGCGCTTGCGTGATGAACCACCATTACTCTCTAGAGAAAACCCAAAAAACTGGGGTCCTGCTCATCCAATTAGGCACTCCCACCTCCCCGAGCCTGCTTAATGTAGCCCGCTACCTTCGGGAGTTTCTGAGTGACCCAAGAGTCATTGATATCCCCTCCTGGGCGAGGCTTCTTCTGGTCAATGGCATTATCGTTCCATTTAGATCCTATAAATCCTCACAGTTGTACAAGCAACTTTGGAAGCTTTCAGGGGGTTCTTCACCACTCCTCACCAACACATTGGGAGTCGAACAACTCCTACAAGCGGAATTTGATCCTCAGCGAGTCCTAATTAAGGCGGCAATGCGTTACCAAAAGCCCTCAATTAGCAAAGCAATGGAGGAACTACAGGAATTCAACCCTGACCATCTCGTCGTCATCCCACTCTTCCCTCAATATGCCAGCGCCACTAGTGGCTCAGCGATCGAATCTGCACTGCAGCATATTTCGAAGGGGTGGGTAATACCCGAAATTTCGGTGGTCAGCCAGTTCTATCAAGAAGATGGTTTTATTGACAGCGTCATCGCTCAGACCAAGGATATAGACCTTTCACAGTTTGATCACATTCTCTTTTCCTATCATGGCCTACCTCAGAGGCATCTAGATAAAACCTATGCAAGGGAAAAATGCACAGAGGGTGCCTGCCACAGAGAACTGCCATCATTTGGCAAATTTTGCTACAAAGCCTGCTGTTATCACACCTCACGCCTTTTAGCTGAAAGGCTCCAGATTTCAGAAGAAAAATACACGGTCTGTTTTCAATCCAGACTGAATAATAAGTGGATAAAGCCTTTTGCTGATCAGGTTATTGTTGACCTTGCGAAGAGAGGGGCTAAACGTGTACTCGTATTCAGCCCCTCATTCGTCTCAGATTGCCTCGAGACAACGCTGGAAATTGGTGAAGAATATCTCAATCTTTTCAGAGAAGCGGGCGGGGTTTCACTGCAATTGGTCCCAAGCACCAATACTAGCCCTGAATTCATTAAGTTCCTTGGAACACTTATAAAAGGGCGGCTGTAGGCCACCCACCGCCTTCAGGGAAGAGCCACTATGGGCGCAGGCGTCCAGGAAGTATCCCTATATTCAACGGTCACGTTGGTATAAATACCGCCCCGTACGTTAAATCGGGCTGTTACTCGCATGAATCTCGGCGCAACTGCTTTAACCAAATCATCCAGAATCAAATTGGTGACAGCTTCATGGAATGCGCCCTGCTCACGAAATGACCACATGTAGAGCTTTAGGGCTTTGAGCTCGACACAAGAATCATTCGGAACATATTCAATCTGAATCTGAGCAAAATCAGGCTGTCCCGTTTTAGGACACAGGCAAGTGAATTCTGGCACGTCGATTCTGATCGTGTAATCTCGTCCTGGTTTGGGGTTATGGAAAGTTTCCAATTCTCGGGATGGCGCTGTAGTCATAAGATCAATCTGCTGAAACTGGAGGTGATCCGAGGATGAGTCCTGGGTGCGCTATAATACTTCCTCAAAGCCCACTAGACAAAGCCTCACTCCTGCCAAGCCCCCCAGAATCGCAAAAGCTAAATGAGATTAGAGAAAATAAGGCTTGCGGGTTTCAAATCATTCGTAGACCCAACCACCATCCCCACACCAGGGAATCTTGTTGGCATTGTCGGCCCTAATGGCTGTGGAAAATCCAATGTTATCGATGCGGTTAGATGGGTCATGGGCGAGAGCTCAGCTAAACATCTTCGCGGCGAAAGCATGTCAGATGTCATCTTCAATGGATCCAGTTCCAGGAAACCTGTAGGGATAGCCTCCGTTGAATTGGTTTTTGACAACCAAGATGGAAAAGCCCCAGGGGAGCTCGCAGGCTATCCGCAAATTTCAATCAAAAGGCAAGTTTCAAGAGAGGGGCAATCCGTTTACTTTCTGAATGGAACCAAATGTCGACGCAAGGACATCACTGATCTATTTCTTGGGACGGGCCTTGGCTCCAGAAGCTACGCCATTATCGAACAGGGAACCATATCAAGACTCATTGAGGCCAAACCCGCAGAACTTAGGGAACTTATCGAAGAAGCTGCAGGCATATCTAAGTACAAGGAAAGAAGGCACGAAACTGAACTCAGAATGGGCCATACGGCTGAGAACCTTGCTCGGCTTGAAGATGTTTGCGAGGAGGCTCGAAAGCAACTCGAAAACTTAAAGCGGCAAGCCAAAAAGGCCGAACGATTCACGATCCTTAAAGCAGAGGAGCGCCATACAAAAGAACAACTGCTAAGCAGACGCTGGCATCACTACGATCAACAAATTTTTAAAGCGAACATTCAACTTGAGCGGCTTGAATCCCAGGTCTCTGAGCTCCTTGAGTCCGGCATAGAAAATAGGTCCCAGCAGGAGACCCTTCGGAATCAGCACGAACAAACCCAAGAAGCAATCAACCGCGAGCAAGCGAACTTTTATGAACTCGGCTCAGAGATAGGAAGGATTCACCAAGCCTTAAAACATGCCAAGGAAAAGCAAGACTCGCTTATCAACGAACAGAAAAAACTCGGAGAGGAAATTCAGCGGGCACAGGAAGATTTGGACTCAGACCAGCTTCAAATAAAACTCCTGGAGTCTGAAGAGACTGAAGTCACCGAAAAGCTTAGCCAGCTTATCGAACGTGAGAATGAAGCGACTCTCAATCACCGAGAGCTTCAGACTAATCTAGACAACCTGAACCATCTGGTCACAGACAGCCTGAGCCGATTAACACAGGCTGATAATCAAAAGAAAATCACGGAATCCCAACTCAAAAATACGCAGTATCAAATAAACCAACTGGAGGAACGGTTGCGTCGTATTGAGGCCGAAAAGGTGAATTTAGAAAACAGTAGTGAGCGACATCACCTGGAACTTCTTGAGCAGGACCATGAACTGATTGAATCCGAACTTGAAGAGATCAACGGGCTTCGTGAAGAATTAATTAACCGCCTCAATCAAAGCAAAGAGATCTCAAAAGCGCTACAAGATAAGGTAAATACTCTCAAGGCTCAGCTCTACAGCGCTGAGGGCACTATCAAATCACTCGAGACACTCCAATCCCAGGCATCTGGTGGATCGCATCATGCTGTTCATCGATGGCTAGAATCGACTGGGGGAGATGCAACCGACATTCTGGCCAAGTATCTCGAAGTCGAGGCTGGCTGGGAGACTGCTGTTGAAAGCGTCTTACAGAGTAAGATTAATGCCCTGTGTATTGAAAACTTATGGGAACGACTGCCCAATCCTGAGGACCTAAAAGGCGAAGCACTCACGCTGATAGAAAAGACTTCTCCCAATTTAAACCACAATCCCGCCGAAAGTGAAGACTCAGTGGTTAAGACAACCTCTAAAATTTCGGCAGCCACTTTATTCAAGGGAATACGGTTTGAGAAAGATCAGGAGTCAGCGCTGAGGACCAGAGGAGATCTCGTCCATGGAGAGCAGATTGTGACTCGCGATGGTGTCCTGATTGGAAAAAACTGGATCTCATTCAATAGCACTGCCCCCGCTAACCAAGGCGTGATAAAGAGGGAGCGTGAACTCCGTGAGTTGATGGAGAGAAAAGAGGTAGTTTCACTCTCACTGAAAGAGGCCGAGCATGAACAAGAACATAACCACACCCGCCTCAGTGATTATGAAAAGCAAAGGGAAGAGCTAAGCGCTAAAGAAAAAAAGGCTCGCTCCTCACATTCAGAGCTTTCATCAAAAATTAGTGTTATCCGAGTTAAAGAATCACATATCGAGCAAAGAGCCAAACAATTAGCCGAAGAGCAGCGCGAACTCCTAGAATTGAGCTTGCAACGGAGGGAAGAGCAGGAGACTTTAATTGCCTCAAGCCTAGAGTTTGACCAAATTCTCGAGAACACCTCCGAAAGCGCTGAAGAACTTAAGCATCGAAGAAGCAATTTCCAGGAGCAATTCTCCAGATCTTCTGAAAAATGCCGCGAGCTCTCCATATCGATCAATGCCCTCAAGAGCCGCTTAGAAAGCACTCTCGCGAGCAAAAGTCTCACTCAACGACACCTTGAACGAGCCAAGGGGCAACTTGAACTCTCTCTTTCAAAGCTTGAATCCATTCAAGCTCGATTTTCTCAGCTGGAGATCACTCAGGAGAGTCCTGAGACAGACCTTGAATCTCTGTTGACGCAAAAGTCCGTCGTTGAACAAAATCTAAACAATGCTCGATCCAGCGAATTGGAGATCAAAAGGAGCCTCAAGCTGCTCGCTGAAGAGCAACTCCAACTTGAGAAAGCACTAGATCAAGCCAAAAGCGGTCTCGAAACCCTAAGGGTTGAAATCTCCAGCACCGAGGTTCGTAAACAAACCATTCACGAGCAACTTATCGATCTGGATGCTGACCCACAAACAGTTTTGCAAAACTTACCCGACAACTTTGATGAAGACCTGTCTCAGACACGGTTAAATGAAATCATCAAAGAAGTTGAGCGTTTAGGGCCGGTCAACTTGATGGCTCTTGAAGAGAGCGTAAGCCAAGAGGAAAGACTCCACTTTCTTGAGCAGCAAAACCAAGACCTCAGAGACTCTCTTGCAACACTCAAAGAGGCGATCGACAAAATCGATCGGGAATGTAGGAGCCGCTTCAAAGATACTTTTGACCAGATCAATGCTGGCCTTCAGGAGATGTTTCCTAAACTCTTTGGTGGGGGGCGGGCGTCGCTTGCCATGACCGATACGGAACTACTCGAAGCCGGTGTTACGGTTATGGCCCACCCACCTGGAAAAAGAAACAGCTCCATACATCTCCTTTCGGGGGGAGAGAAGGCACTTACAGCGGCGGCGTTAGTTTTCGCTATTTTCGAACTCAATCCCGCACCCTTCTGTCTACTGGATGAAGTTGACGCGCCTTTAGATGACGCTAACGTAGGCCGATTCAGCCAATTGGTCAAAGAAATGTCCGAAAGGGTACAATTCCTTTTCATTTCTCATAACAAGGCGACCATGGAAATCGCCGATCACCTAGCAGGGGTCACAATGAAGGAACCCGGAGTTTCGAGAATAGTCTCCGTGGACCTTGATGCAGCCATTGAAATGTCTGGAACCTGATCTAAGAGAGGCTACTAAATAATGGATAGAGATACCGTACGTCTTCTACTCTTGGCTCTAGGCGTTATAGTGTTATCTGCGATATACCTTTGGGGACGATACGGTCAGCGCCTGATTCGGTTACTCAAACAAAATCTCAGACATTCGTATCATCGACCTGAACCGCAAGATCAACAAAATCTGGATGAACTCGAGCCTTTCGACTACAGCTCCTCCCCACACATAAGGCGAGAACCCGATCTCAAGGGATTCGATTACTCACTATCTGAGCAGGATGAGCTTTCAGATGAAGCCGATCTCGTGCTGGACAATTCTCCAACCGAAACACTCTTCGAGACCCACCAAGAAGGACCGGAGGCCCCCCCTTTTCTGATCCAAATCAGCGTGGTCGCGGGACCTGGGCGGTTTTTTGATGGACTAGAGCTGAAGCAGTCTCTGCTCGATTCAGACCTACTATTCGGGGAGATGGGAATATTCCATCGATTCGACAGAGAGTACAAACAAAGTTTGTTTAGTGTCGCAAGCCTAGTTGAACCAGGGACTTTCCCAATTGAGGAAATGGAAGACTTTGAGTGCCCCGGAATTGTACTTTTCTTCCAAACGGCCAGGGTTTCAAACCCTCTCCAGGTTTATGACGACCTCGTTGAAACTTCTCGAGAGCTAGCGAGTAGGCTTCACGGAGTCCAATGGGACGAAAGCCGACAGCCCCTGACCGCCGGAAAGATCTCTCATATGCGTAATTTATTAAAACATGCTAATTCGGATCAGGTTTAATGATGGCCGAGATCCGGGATCGGATTCTGGCACTCAGAGCGCTCATTGATCATCACAATAAGCAATACCATCAGCTAGATAACCCGACCATTTCTGATGCTGAGTTTGATGCGCTCTTTCTAGAATTGCAGCGCCTGGAACGCGATCACCCAGGACTCCTCTCCGATTCCTCCCCAGCGAAGTCTATAGGTGCGCCTGCCCTACCCGCCTTCTCCAAGGTCAAGCACCAAGTACCCATGCTGTCTTTGGATAACGGTTTTTCAGAAGAAGATCTACAAAACTTTGGACGTCGCTTAGAACAGCGTCTCGGTCATCCGCCTAGAAGTTTTTTAGTCGAGCCTAAAATGGATGGGCTAGCGGTCAGCCTGTTCTATGATGAGGGCTCCCTTGTTCAGGCCGCTACCCGCGGGGATGGGGAGTATGGCGAGGATATAACCGAAAACGTTAAAACCATTACATCCATTCCAAAACAACTGACCGGATCCGGCTGGCCTCATCGATTTGAAATTAGAGGGGAAGTATTCATGCCGATCTCGGGGTTTAAGCAACTCAACGAGACAGCGGCTCTGACGGGTGAGAAGACGTTTTCAAATCCAAGGAATGCTGCAGCCGGAAGCCTAAGACAACTCGATCCATCCATTACTGCCTCCAGACCATTGGACTTTTTCTGTTATGGATTCGGCGTTTATCCTTCTGAAAAACTCCCAGAAACTCAAAGCGAACTGATGGCTAGGTTCTCAGCTTGGGGGATCCCGATTAATCCCGAACTTCGAGTCCTCTGTACTCTTGAAGCCTGTCTGGAGTACTACAAAAATCTATTGGATAGGAGGCCTGATCTCGCCTATGAGATCGATGGGGTGGTTTATAAAGTAGACCCTCTCCAGGAGAGGGAGACTCTTGGTTTTGTCTCGAGGGCCCCCAGATGGGCACTAGCGCATAAATTTCCGCCGGAAGAGGCCATAACCATCCTCAACTCAATTGACATTCAGGTCGGCAGAACGGGCGCTCTAACTCCTGTCGCACGGTTGACCCCTGTGACGGTCGGCGGCGTTACTGTGACCAATGCCACTCTTCACAATAGAGACGAGATTCAGCGTAAGGATTTGAGGCCAGGGGATACGGTTGTAGTCAGAAGAGCTGGTGATGTAATACCTGAGATTGTTCGAAACCTACCGGAGCTCAGGGGAGGAAACAGCCCACCGTTTGAAATGCCGCTTCATTGTCCTGCCTGTGGATCCCAGGTAGAAGTGAGCGATGGGGAAACCACTTACCGCTGCTCTGGCTCACTTTTCTGTCCTGCCCAGCATAAGCAAGCCATCAAACATTTTGCTTCCCGAAAAGCGATGAATATTGACGGATTGGGGGAGAAAATTATTGATCAACTCCTTGAGGCCAAACTGATCAAGAATGTCTCAGATCTCTACACATTGGACCAAGACAGCATCTCTAAACTCAGCAGAATGGGCGATCAATCTGCACAGAACCTGATTAACGCCATTGACAATAGCAAGCAGACAACTCTACACAAATTTTTGTTCTCTCTGGGTATTAGAGAGGTAGGAGAAGTTACAGCACAAAACCTCGCCTCGCACTTTGGAAGTCTTGATGCGATCAAAGAGGCCGATGACGAGGCTTTGCAAACGGTCCCAGATATCGGACCTTCAGTTGCACAACACATCTTTGCCTTCTTCAGAGAACCGCATAATCTTGAAGTTATCAGCGGCCTCACCGAGGCTGGTGTTTTTTGGAATGAAAATACTGAAACAATAGAACCACGCATTGATTCTCCCTTGTACAATAAAAGCGTCGTACTAACTGGCACTCTGTCCGGAATGTCGCGCGAGACGGCGAAAGCCATGATCGAACGCATGGGCGGACGATGCTCCGCAAGTCTCGGAAAGAAAACCGACTACCTCATTGTGGGGTCGGATCCGGGATCAAAAATCGAGAAAGCAACACTTTTGGGTATACCTCTACTCCACGAAGATGAGTTCAAGGCGCTTATTAATTCTTCTGCATCCAATGAGCCTCCTAGTAAAAGCTAGCGTTCCCCTCATACGTGTTGGCTTTATTTGTTTCGCCCTATCGGGCTGTACGACGATGCTTGCCGAAAGGCAAGGAATGGGAAAACCTTCTCAGTATAAGGACTGCCCTGATGTCTATAGCCTGACTCGCATGGATGCGGCTTCCGTTGGTTGGTCCTTTTCAGACAGCGCCAAACCCACGGATAGCTGCCTTGCACATTTCTATCCTAAGGCCGCAAAGGATAACTCCTATCACAGCGCCACTCAGGTCATGACGCCGCTTTACATTCTGAGCTTTCCGTTCGATATTTTAGTCGATACCCTCACACTACCTTTTGCCATAGCCTCAATGGACTAGCACCAGGGGCTAATCATGGACAGAAAGCCTCCGTCAGAATTGAACGGCTACCACTCCGAACATATCGTACAACTCCTAGATAGTTACCAGCACTGGACAGGGCAGCAATTGGTTCAAGGAAATCTTGGCGCCATGGAGCGCGCGCGACTTCTGTTTAATGCCCCTTTTGCAGTTTTATCTCATACTGCTGAAGACGATCCTATGTTCAGCTATGCAAACCTGACGGCAATGAATCTTTTCGAATGCGACTGGTCCCAGATCACCCAAATGAAATCAAAGTCTTCTGCCGAAACGCCACTACAATCAGACCGGAACAAGCTTTTAAACGCTGTCCGGAAAAACGGATTCTCGTATAGCTATACCGGCGTAAGAATCAGCCGCACTGGAAGGCGGTTCAAAATTTCTGACGCGATCGTTTGGAACGTTTTGAATAAAAGCGGCGACTTTGTCGGTCAAGCCGCCACTTTTGCAACATGGGAGTTCCTAGATCTCTAGATTTACCCTATCTAATCACTATATGCCCTTTGCTCATGTCAGCAGTTACTTTATCCCCCGGCATGACTTCATTTGAAAGGATTTTCTGGGCCAGCAAATTTTCAAGGTCTTGCTGAATGGCCCGCTTTAATGGACGAGCCCCATAGATAGGGTCAAACCCAATCTCCCCAAGGAAATCGAGCGCTTCATCAGTGACATGCAAATTGATATCCCTTTCGGTCAGTCGACGCTCCAGACCTGAGATTTGCAGCCGGCAGATAGATCGGATCTGCTCCTTCGTGAGGGGATGAAAAACAACCACCTCATCGATACGGTTGATAAATTCAGGTCGAAAATATGAAGAAACCACTTCCATGACTTCTGTCTTCATATGTCCATAGGAATAGTCGCCGGCTAGAGCCAAATCTTGGATTCGGTCAGAGCCTAAATTTGAGGTCATCACGATCACTGTATTCCTGAAATCCACTGTTCTTCCGTGACTATCAGTCAACCGGCCATCATCAAGAACCTGCAGCAGGAGATTGAACACATCAGCATGCGCTTTCTCGACCTCATCCAGCAAAATCACGGAGTAAGGCCTTCTTCGAACAGCTTCCGTTAAATACCCTCCCTCCTCATAACCGACATATCCTGGAGGAGCGCCAATCAGTCTGGCAACTGAGTGCTTTTCCATAAACTCAGACATATCGACCCTGATCAATGCATCCTCGGTATCGAACAAAAACTCGGCCAAGGCTTTGCATAATTCGGTCTTCCCTACTCCTGTGGGGCCCAAAAACAGGAAGGATCCATTGGGCCTCTTGGGATCTGACAAACCCGCTCGCGACCGCCTAATTGCATCCGATACCGCTCTAATAGCCTCCCGCTGTCCTATGACCCGGCCGCCCAACTCGGTCTCCATGGCAAGCAGTTTTTCTCGCTCACCCTCCAGCATTTTGGCAACCGGTATTCCTGTCCACTTGGACACAACCTCAGCTATTTGCTCATCTGAAACTTTATTACGGACCAAGGTAGTTTCTGGATTCACCTCTCTATCCATATCATCTAGCTGACGCTGTAAATCAGGAATGTCTCCGTACTGAAGCTGTGACATCCTTGCAAGGTCCCCATTGCGTCGAGCCGTCTCGAGATCAAGCCGGGCCCGCTCTAATCGCTCCTTGATGGCCGTATTGCCCTGCAATATAGCCTTTTCTGACTTCCAAACCTCTTCCAAGTCCTGATAGTCCCTCTCCATTTCTTCGATCTTTTCTTCGAGTTCTTGGAGTCTTTTTCTTGAAGCTTCATCTGATTCTTTTTTAAGTGCCTCCCGCTCAATTTTGAATTGAATCAATCGCCGCTCCAACCGATCCATTTCCTCTGGCTTGGAATCAATCTCCATTCGAATTCGGCTTGCAGCCTCATCAATGAGGTCAATCGCCTTGTCGGGTAGATTTCTATCTGTGATGTAGCGGTGAGATAGCATTGCAGCCGCAACAATGGCAGGATCTGTGATAGTTACGCCATGGTGGACCTCGTATTTCTCCTTCAATCCTCTAAGGATGGCCACCGTGTCCTCAACCGACGGCTCATTTACCAATACCTTCTGAAAGCGTCTTTCTAGAGCGGCATCTTTCTCAATATACTGTCGATACTCATCTAAGGTCGTCGCACCGATACAATGCAGCTCCCCTCTTGCTAGTGCTGGCTTGAGCATATTGCCCGCGTCCATAGCCCCTTCGGCCTTGCCTGCACCGACCATGGTATGAAGCTCATCAATAAACAAAATGACTCGCCCCTCTTCCTTGGCAAGATCATTAAGCAACGCCTTCATACGCTCCTCGAACTCCCCCCTGAATTTTGTGCCGGCTATTAATGCGGCCATATCCAGAGCGAGTAACCGCTTACCCTTGACACCCTCCGGGACCTCTCCATTGATTATTCTTAGAGCCAGACCTTCCACAATGGCCGTTTTGCCAACACCAGGCTCTCCAATTAGGACAGGATTATTTTTGGTACGACGCTGAAGCACCTGCACGGTTCTTCGAATCTCGTCATCACGCCCAATCACAGGGTCCAGTTTGCCCTGCTCTGCCCTCTCGGTAAGATCGATCGTGTATTTCTTGAGCGCACCCCGCTGATCCTCCGCAGATGCATCATTCACGCTCTGGCCTCCGCGGACTGATTCAATAGCCCGCTCTAATGCCTCGATTTTTAAACCAAGCTTTTTGAGATCTGTGGCTATTTCACCACCATCTTGCATCACCGCCAGCACAAAAAGCTCGCTACTGACAAATTGGTCAGCACGCTTTTGAGCCAATTTGTCGGTTAGGTTGAGAATCCGTAACAACGCACTGGAGACCTGCAGATCTCCTCCGGTACCCTCGACTTTTGGCAGTCTAGCAAGCATCTGGTCGAGCTTAGCTTTGAAAGCCGCAACATCAAGACCCGCTTGGACCAAAAGCGGTCTGACACTCCCACCCTCCTGATTCATTAGGGACAACATTACATGCACGGGTTCAACAAACTGCTGATCCGACCCCAAAGCAAGACTTTGAGCATCGGCAAGAGCAGACTGAAATTTTGTGGTTAACTTATCCATCCGCATTGGGTTACCCCGAAAATATTATTAAGATGGGTATGAGTTGGGGACACCACGAGAAACAATCAAGTCCCGATATCCAGAGCACGTCTTTTGTTAAGCGACTGAATGAAGTGAAAATAGGCCCCTACAGACTTGAAAACCGTTACATTCTGGCCCCAATGGCCGGTGTAACCGACCGCGTTTTTAGGCAAATTTGCCGTACTTATGGCGCAGCTATGGCCGTTTCGGAAATGGTCTCTTCAAATCCAAACCTTCGGGACAGCACTAAAACCAGAACGCGTACTTCCCTTGCAGAAGATTTATCGCCCCGCAGCGTCCAAATTCTCGGCAATGATCCTGCACAAATGGCGGAATGCGCTAGGGCCAATGTCCAAAATGGAGCCCAAATAATCGATATCAACATGGGTTGCCCAGCTAAGAAGGTCTGTAGTAAGGCTGCCGGCTCCGCGTTGCTTCAAGACCCGAATTTGGTGGAGAGCATCCTAAAATCCGTCGTTTCTGCCGTAGATGTGCCGGTAACACTCAAGATTCGAACCGGATGGAATCCTGAGAACAGAAATGCCGTCCTCATTGCAAAAATTGCCGAAAATAGTGGGATACAAGCATTAACCGTCCACGGTAGAACCAGAGCATGTGGCTTTTCTGGTATGGCTGAATACCGTACAATCGCAGAGGTTAAGAATGCCGTTGAAATACCAGTCATTGCGAACGGTGACATCGACACTCCATTCAAGGCAACCCAAGTCTTGGAGGAAACCAATGCCGACGCCGTCATGATCGGTCGAGCTGCTCTGGGAAGACCTTGGATTTTTAGAGCAATGCTCATTAATGATTTGGCTAGCAATACAATGCCCAACCCCTCTAACCAAGAACTTGAGGGCTTGATCCTCAATCATCTTGAGGCGCTATACGGGCTTTATGGATCTTTCATGGGTATCAGAATTGCCCGAAAACATGTGCATTGGTACTCAAACCATATACCGTCAATCGCGGCTGTAAGGGGGCGCTTCAATGAGGCAAGCACACCAACTGAACAGCATGCGATTCTCCAAACCGCTTTCAGGCTTAATCCCCAATAACGCGTCACACGCATAGCAGAAAGATGGTCGATCCGCATAAAGACAACCCGAACCCTTCGATTCTCAGCCAGCATGTCATACATGCCTTGAAGGAATACTTTGTGACACTTGACGGTCATGGTGCTGGAAACATTTATGAGATGGTTTTAGCTGAAGTCGAAAAACCATTAATTCAGACAATCCTAGAATACTGCGGCCACAACCAGTCCAAGGCCGCCACGGTGCTGGGTATCAGCAGAAGTACTCTTAGAAAAAAAATGACCCAATACGAAATTGATTAACACAGCCCATAACCTGACGCAGTTAAATGAAAAAAATCCAACGTGCATTGATCAGCGTTTCCGATAAAACCGGAATTGTAGAATTAGCCCATGAGCTAACAGGTATGGGTGTTCAAATCCTGTCCTCAGGCGGAACCTTTGACCTTTTGAGTTCAGCCGGCTTATGTGTCACCGAAGTGTCCAGCCACACTCAGTTTCCTGAAATGATGGGGGGCAGAATCAAAACTCTTCACCCTAAAATTCATGGGGGAATCTTAGGGCGTCGGGGCCAAGATGAAGACGTCATGAGAGAACACGATATCAGCCCCATAGATCTGGTTATCGTTAACTTATATCCGTTTGAACAGACGATCTCCCAGAAAGACTGCACTCTCGGACAAGCTATTGAAAATATTGATATTGGCGGGCCGACACTCATCCGAGGTGCCGCTAAGAATCACGCCGCTGTGACCGTAGTTGTGGACCCCTCTGATTATGACCTTCTGCTTGAACACCTAAAAGAACACGACGGGGCCCCCTCGCAAGAGCTGAGAAATCGTCTCGCGGCCAAAGCCTTCAGGCACACCGCCGCTTACGATTCCCTCATCGGAGATTACCTCTCCTCACAGTATGAACCCGACCCTTACCCGGAGGTTCTAGTTGTTTCCCAAAAGCTTGTCCAAGAGATGAGATATGGAGAAAATCCTCACCAATCTGCAGCCTTTTACAGGGACATCAATCCACCCCCAGGAAGCATTGCGGGAGCGAAGCAACTCCAAGGCAAAGAGCTTTCCTACAACAACATTGCAGATGCAGATGCAGCGCTCGAATGCGTTCATGCTCTAGGCAGCGATCCATCATGCGTTATTGTGAAACATGCTAATCCTTGCGGCGCGGCTTCTGCCGTTTCCCTAGCTGAGGCCTATCAGCGAGCCTATATGACTGACCCGACCTCCGCATTTGGAGGCATCATTGCCTTTAATGGAACTTTGGAGCCCGACCTCGCCAAAACCATTATTGCTCAGCAATTTGTAGAAGTAATACTTGCTCCGAAAATCAACCCCGAATGCCTGCCATTTTTTGCCACAAAACCCAATATCAGAGTGCTAGAGACCGGTGGACTGACAGAAACCTCGGCTCGCCCACCCGCTAAAGATTATAAAAAAGTTGGGGGGGGGCTCTTAGTTCAACAACTCGATCTTCTGACCCTGAATCTTGATGACATTAAGATTGTTACGAAGAGAGGGCCGACAGATCAGGAATTCAAGGATCTGTGCTTTGCTTGGTCGGTTGCCAAATATGTTAAATCCAACGCCATTGTTTATGCGAAAAATCTCAGCACGATTGGTGTTGGTGCGGGCCAAATGAGCCGAGTCTATTCGGCACGAATTGCTGGAATCAAGGCGGAAGATGCCGGACTCGCTGTCAGAGGATCAGTGATGGCCTCAGATGCTTTTTTTCCTTTCAGAGACGGAATTGATTCAGCCGCCCAAGCCGGCATTACTGCCGTCATTCAACCCGGAGGCTCGATGAGAGACCAGGAAGTGATTGATGCCGCCAATGAGTTTGGAATGGCGATGGTGTTCACGGGAATCCGTCACTTTCGACACTGATCTGAAAACAACCGTCTGTGAATATCAGCGAAATTGCATCTTCAACTGACCAATGCGTAAAGTGTGGACTTTGCTTACCGCACTGCCCGACCTACCTGATTAGCCAGGACGAAAATGAGTCACCAAGGGGGCGCCTGGCTTTAATCCAAGGTTGGGCTTCGGGCGCACTCCCTCAAAGTCAAAAACTCGACGCGCATGTCAACAACTGCCTACTTTGTAGGGCCTGTGAAAGAGCTTGCCCTGCCTATGTTCCCTACGGGGAAATCATAGACTCATTTAGGTCTGAACAGCACAGGTCTGGAGCCCATACGGATGGGTTTATCCCGTCATTAGCGCGGCGTATCCTCTCTCAGGAAAAGGCTCAGCTGTTATTGGCGGGTATTTTTAATCAGCGCTGGCTTGAACGGAGTCTCAGGCTTATCGGAAACTCTACCAGATTGCTACGCTATGTGAATGCGTGGGTAAGCGCATCCCAGGCGGCTCCCCCCCAGACTGAAAAACCAAAATACGAGGTCTCAAGAGGAACGGTCCAACTCTTTCTTGGGTGCACCGGCAAAATGATCGACGGTCTTACGATCAGGTCCATACAAAAAGTCCTGAGTCACCTCGGGTACGCTGTAAGCATTCCAGAGGAAATGCAGTGCTGTGGTGCACTCTATCACCACTCTGGTGACGTGCATCAAGCCAGCAAAATGACAAATGCACTAATTTCTAGCCTGGACAACTCAGCGCCAACCCCGGTTGTAGCCTTCGCTACCGGTTGTGAAGCCTTTCTCTGTGACCTAGCAAGCCGGGGGACATCAAGCCACGATCCAAGCTTGCAAAATTTAGCCAGAGTTCAAGATGTCTCAAGCTTTCTCATGAACTGCTTCCAGACCGAAGATGTTCAACTCCGACATAACGATCAAAAGGTTTTCTTACATCACCCCTGCTCTCTTAGGAATACCCTAAAACAAGAGAAGTCCGTGGAAAACATGCTCCAAAAAATACCGGGGCTAAAGATTCAAGTTTCGAAAAGTGTAGGCTGCTGTGGGGCGTCAGGTACCCACATGCTTGATCACCCTGGAACGGCAGACCAACTCTGTGGAACCCTGGTACAAGAGTTCAAGGCCAGTAAAGCAAACGTTATTCTAACTTCAAACCCAGGATGTGCTCTTCACATCAAAGCAAATCTGCTGCTCGACAAAGACCTGCAGGACATCCAAGTTAAACACCCTGTGTCCCTTATTGCCGATCAAATAGATAGCCCCTTGTAGCAGAAGGTAAGTTCTACCTTCTGAGCTTGTAGTTTCGTCCGTAAAAGATTTCTGCCATTTCCTGCTTCAACTGACGTTGCATCGCCTTTCTCTCATCGGGGGTCAAGGCGTCCTTATCCGTTTCAAACAGGTAATTGTCAAGAATAAAATCCTTGAGAATCATTTTCGTATGAAAAATATTCTCCTGATAGACATTCACATCAATAGTTTGGTATCGCTCAGCCGTAACATCCGAGATGTAGTTCTGAATCGATGTAATCTCATGGTCAATGTAATGCTTTTGCCCACTGATATCACGAGTAAACCCTCGCACCCTGTAATCCATGATTACGATGTCTGATTCAAAACTGTGTATCAAGTAATTTAGCGCTTTCAGGGGGGAGATGCGCCCGCAGGTTGAAACGTCAATGTCCGCCCGAAAAGTGCTAATCCCTCCATAGGGATGGCTTTCTGGATAAGTGTGAACGGTGATGTGACTCTTATTCAGGTGCGCAACAACGGCCTCTGGCATCGGACCAGGCTCTTCTGCATTTTCCATCGAAGGAGGAAGATCATCCCCTTCAGAAATAAGCATCGTTACGCTCGCACCCTGAGGTTCGTAATCCTGTCTAGCGATATTCAGAATCTGCGCACCGATGATTGCATTCACATCGGTCAGAATCTGGGTTAAACGTTTGGCGTTGTACATCTCATCAATGTACTCGATGTAGCGTCGTTGCTGCTGCTCAGTCTTCGCGTAGCAAATATCGTAGATATTGAAACTCAAAGATTTGGTCAGATTATTGAAGCCGTGCAATTGCAATTTATCGATTTCCATCGAAGTGACGCACCCCTCAGTCAAAAAAACGGGACCTGCAACCGCAGGCAATTAAAACTGTTCACCAGACCACTACTAGCCAAGACATTAGGCTTGCACGATCTCAAAACTATGGCTCACCTGAGCACTTTTGCCGAGCATAATTGAAGCGGAGCAGTATTTTTCCGCAGACAAATGGACTGCGCGCTCAACGACCGCCTCAGTTAAACCCTGGCCACTGACCTGAAAATGAAGGTGTATTTTAGTAAAAACCTTAGGATCACTTTCGGCCCGCTCAGCCTCCAAAATGGCCTCACAACCCAGGACAGAATGCCTACCTTTTTTGAGAATGTGCACCACATCAAATGAAGCGCATCCGCCCATTCCAAGCAGTAACATTTCCATAGGTCGAACACCCAAATTCTTGCCGCCCGACTCTGGTGGACCATCCATCACTATGGCATGCCCGCTTCCAGATTCAGCCAAGAACATGGCATTTTCAATCCATTTAACTCGACCTTTCATTCATACACCCAGAAAAAATAGCCGCATAATTTAGCACATCTTGGTCTTGCCGCAGCCTTTTTTGCCATCAACAGGACTAATTTAAGAGGCCACTGTGTCGAAGTAGCGGCTCAACCGAGGGCAACCGACCCCTAAACTCGAGAAAAAGATCCACCGCATCTTGGCTTCCGCCGCGCTCCAAAAAAACCTTTTTGAAATCTTCCCCAACCTCACGAACAATTGTTCCCTGCTCTTCGAACCTTGCGAACGCATCTGCCGACAAAACCTCGGCCCATTTATAACTGTAATAGCCTGCGGCATAGCCGCCAGAAAATATGTGCCCAAAACTCTGAGGAAAGCGGTTGTATGCCGGGGGTTTCAAGACCGAAATTTCTTCCCGTACTTCTTCCAGTATTTCCGTAAAGTCCCTAGCTCCAGAAGTTCCACACTCCATGTGGATCAAAAAATCGAAAAGAGAGAATTCAAGCTGCCTGACCATTTGCATAGCCGATTGGAAATTTTTAGCCAAGATCATCTGATCCAGTAACTCAGCGGGAAGCGACTGACCGGTCAGGTAGTGACTAGAGATTAACCGAACGACCTCTGGGTGCCAGCAAAAATTCTCCATTAACTGGCTCGGCAACTCGACAGCATCCCACTCCACGCCATGGATCCCAGATAGCGCTGGCTCATTCACCTTGGTAAGCATATGGTGAAGTCCATGCCCAAACTCATGAAACAAAGTCTGGACTTCATCATGCCTCAACAACGAGGGATGACTACTGGTCGGTGGCGCGAAATTACAAACAATAAAGGCCACAGGAAGTTGCGGGGCATACCCATCCGAAACCATTCTAGACTGATATTCGTCCATCCAAGCCCCGCCTCTTTTTGACGGCCGAGCATAGAGGTCCATATAAAAAGACCCCAGGAGTTCACCCGCACTATCTAGAACATCATAAAAAGCAACTTGACTATCCCAGACATCGACCTGCTCTCGTATCTTTACGGTAACACCAAAAACCCTATCAAGAACCGAAAACAAACCCTCCAATACCGAGGGGACAGGGAAATATTGTCTAATCTCCTCTTCTGAGATTGCAAAAAGTTTTTGACGAAATCTCTCGGACGCATATGCAATATCCCAAGGCTCGACCCGCCCTAGACCCAGGGATTCTTGTGCGAAAACCTTTAGCTCTTCTAACTCAAGAAGAGCGGAAGCGCGAGACTTTCCTGCAAGATCGCGCAGAAAATCAAGAACCTCATTTGTGGAGCGAGCCATTTTGGTCGCTAAAGAAAGCGAGGAAAAAGCATCAAAGCCCAGAATCTTGGCCTCCTCCGATCTCAACTCCAGAATCCGCCGAATAATCGAGGAATTATCAAACTCACCTGCATTGGGCCCTTGATCTGATGCTCTCGTCACATAGGCCCGGTAAAGCTCCTCACGCAAACCTCTATTTTCCGAGTAAGTCATGACTGCAATGTAGGATGGAAAATCCAAGGTTAGTACCCAGCCCTCTAGGCCTTTAGCTTTTGCGGCCTCCATAGCCGCCAATTTCGCGTGCTCCGGCAGACCCTTGAGCTCTGACTCTTTCAGAACGTTGTGATACCACCCGTGCGTCGCATCCAGAAGATTGTCTTGAAACTTACTGCTCAAACTAGAAAGCTCATGGGAGATCTGCTTGAGCTTGGCCTTCTGTTCAAATGGTAAATTCACGCCAGAAAGCTTGAAATCCCTCAACGCACGATTAACCACTCTCTGTCGAACCGAAGAGAGCCTTTCAAAGGATTCGCTTTCCGCCAATGAGACATAGCCCTCATAAAGCTTCTCGTTATGACTCATTTCGGTCTGATATTCCGTGAGAAGCTGTAACGCGACATTAAAGCTTGAGCGCAAAGGCTCGCTATTTTTCACCGCATTGAGATGCCCAATAACTGACCAGACCTTACTGATCTGGTCGTCAACAATCTGTAACGGAACAACAAAATTCTCCCAAGTCATGGGTTGATCATTGGATAGGACAAGCTGAACCGTCTCCCTTGCCGCATCAAGCGCATTTTGCAAAGCGGGAACCATATGGTCCGGCTCAATTTTGGAAAAGGGAGGAAGACCGCTTAATTGCTGAATCGGGTTGGTCATCATTTATCTTGCTTAGTTTGATAATTCGTAAGTAGAGAGCAGGAGTCCAAAAATAGGTCTCAGGTCAAAATTTTGCGCATCTCGAGCACGTTCCCCCTCTCACCTCGCTTGTAGGATACGGTATCCATCAAACTCTTAATCAGAAAGATTCCTCGACCATGCTCCTCTAGCGAATCAGGCTCCGGTTCATCTAAAAGATTGAGATCGAAACCAGGACCCTGATCAAAGACCTGAATTTGAAGCTCTTGGTTCGAATAAGAAAGAATTACGTGGATGGAGGCATCTGAACGATTGCGATTGGCATGCTGGTGGGCATTGGTCGCAGCCTCCGTTACGGCAAGATTAAGCTGTTGACCTAAAGTCTCCGGACTTTGATAACCCAGCTTGATTGCATCAACCACATCCTCAACAATTCGACCAATTAAAGCAATGTATGCGTGGGTGCTGGGGACGGTGACGTCAATTGAGATTTCACTCTTGCAATCCAACTTTGCCGCCTCTACCTTTGATCAACAGCCGGAATCATTTCAAACACTTTCTCTAGCCTGGTCAGCTCGAATAGCCCACGAACTCTTGGCTGTACACCCGCCAGAACTAACCGAGCAGACCGAATTGAGGAATTCTTTAACCCTGAAATGAGTGCGCCTAAACCAGAACTATCAATAAAAGAAACCTTACTAAGATCAACTATCAAATGTTTACAGCCTTGATCGAGCGCTTCGATAATCTGGTTTCTCACGCTTGGAGAGACTTGAGCATCGAGTCGATCGCCTCCTAACCTCAACACCACAGCATCGCCCAGCCTTTCGGAGACTATCTCCATGTCACTTCCCATTCCCTAGCAATTAAGACCACTAATCATCCGACTCTATTGCCACCTCACGTGTGACCAAAATTTTATCGACTCGGTTCCGGTCCATATCCATAACTTCGAACTTAAAATTATTCCAACTAAAGTGGTCGCTGGCCTTTGGAATATGTCCCAAATAGCTCATAACAAATCCCGCCATGGTATGAAAAGCACCCTCGGCCGAATCCCCAAAGGCATCCAAGTCAAAGATTTGGCCAAATCTTTCAACGGGCATTGCCCCATCAATAAGCCAACTACCATCAGCTCTCTGGATTGCCTCGGGCTCATCGGCATCAAATTCATCTGACGGAATTTCACCCACAATCGCTTCCATAACGTCCTTGAGGGTTACAAGTCCTGCAATTTCCCCATACTCGTCCACCACAAGCGCAAGGCTGACCTTAGAACGCTTGAACTCCTCCAAAAGATGCGCCGGGCTGAGTGAGTTCGGTATGTAAATGACTGGCCTAATTGATGCCTCAAGATCAAATTCGCTCCCGGCTAACACCCGCTTGAGGATGTTTTTAGACTCAATAACCCCAATTACATTGTCGAGCCCGCCCTTACAGAGAGGAACGATCGAATGAGGACTTTCTATGAGGCGCCTCCTGTTCTCTTCATCAGAGTTCGTGACATCTAAATAAAACATATCAATTCGGGGCGTCATGACTGCACCCACCTTAAGGGCGTCCAGTTTCATGACATTCGAGACCATCGCTTTTTCACCCTTGTGAAAAACGCCCGCCTCAGTACCCTGATCAATCATCAACCGAATTTCTCTCTCCGTGACCAATGGGTCATCGCCTTTTTTGACTCGCAGAAGAAACAAAGCAAGGTCGGTAGACCAGCTCAAAAGGCGCACCAGCGGAT
>CAYFLM010000003.1:0-5054 GCA_964343925.1 uncultured Methylococcus sp. | reverse complement strand
GCCAACCTTTTGGGGACCAGCTCCCCGATGATCAGTGAAAAATAAGTGATGCCCACCACCACAAGTGTTAGCGAGATCCCGCGACTATAAAGGGCAATCTCCGGGAAATTTGCGTGCAAATAGCCCTCAAGTTTTCCCGCAAGCGTTGCCTCGCCAATAGCACCGCTCATAATTCCGATCAAAGTAATGCCAACTTGTATGGTAGAGAGGAAATGCCCGGGCTCATTGGCCAATTGAAGCGCTAATCTGGCGGTTGAGACACCGTCTTGGACGGCCTGTTGGAGTCTAAACTTGCTTGAGGAGACGATAGCGATTTCTGACATCGCAAAAAGGCCGTTCAAAAGGAATAGGCCCGACAGGAGGAGAATGTCCATTCAAATGAATGAGTTGTTTAAGATAGGGTTAGGGTATCGGATACTGACTGGCTATGCAAAACTCGCTCACTAAAGAATCGTTGTGACAAGAGATTCATAGTTGTAGGATCTCCTCTTTAAAAATACCCTCTCCGCTGGGTTGTGCGTCCATGTTGTCACCAGCGGCCTCAGCCCGAACGTACATAAACCATGACCAGTGAACTTGAAAAGAAAACCCAGCAATTGATTGAGGCAGGAAGGATCATTGACTCAAAAGGCTGGGTCCCGGCGACTAGCGGAAACTTTTCTGTTCGCCTTGAAGATGGCAATATTTTGGTGACCGTCTCAGGTAAACATAAAGGACGCTTGACCGGCGATGACTTTATGATAGTGGATCCCTTTGGGACGCCTCTTCAAAACAAGAAACCCTCGGCTGAGCTGGGACTTCACGTCTCGCTCTACCAGCGTTTCCCATCCGCCGGGGCAGTGCTCCACCCTCACACCGCAGGCTCCATCCTCATTTCAAGACTGGTGCCCTCTGTTCTGAGTCTGTCTGGACATGAACTGCTTAAAGCTTTTGAGGGGGTCACCACACATGAGACTACGGTGAATGTTCCAATCTTTCCGAATGATCAAAATATTCCAAGACTTGCTGAATTAATTGATCGTTTTATTGAAACCCAAGCCGACATTAAAGCCTACATCATTGCGAATCATGGGCTCTATACTTGGGGGAGCACTCTTGCCGATGCCTTAAGGCATCTGGAAGCGCTGGAATTCATGTTCCAAATTGAAACCCGCCTGCTTGGATTAACACCATGACACACCTAACAATATTTGAAGGCTCAGTCCCCCAGCTTAGTAGCTCAGATCCCATTGAAATAGCCAAACAACTTGATGGGATTAATGTCCTATTTGAGCGCTGGGAGGCGAATCAGACTCTTGGAGCCCCCGGATCTGAGGCCGATACCATAAGGGCCTACCAAAACTCGATTGATCGACTGGTAAACCGTTATGAGTTTCAATCTTTTGACGTTATAAGCCTGAATCAATCTCACCCTGACAGAGCGTCATTAAGATCGAAATTTCTAAACGAACATACGCACAGCGAGTTTGAAGTTCGATTTTTTGTAGAAGGCCGAGGGCTTTTCTATCTGCATCCCGATGAGCGGGTTTTTGCCATATTGTGCGAAAAGGGTGACCTCATTAGCGTCCCACCCAACGTAAAACACTGGTTCGATATGGGCGACTCCCCGAATTTCACCTGTATCCGTCTTTTTACCGATCCTGCGGGCTGGATTGCTGAATTCACGGGCGATGCCATTAGCGATGAATACCCCAAACTAGAACGCTACCTTGAGCTTTGCTAATGGTTAGTACGGTTCTAACTGATATCGAAGGCACTACGACTTCGCTGAGCTTCGTCAAAGATGTCTTATTTCCCCACTCAAGAGAGCGTATCCGGGAGTTCATTCACTCGAACGCTCAAAAAGCTGAAGTACAGGAGGCTATTAGAGAGGTTGCCTCTGTGGCTCGCATCAGCTTGGAGCTTGATGCTATTTGCGATCAGCTCCTAACTTGGATAGACGAGGACAAAAAGATAAAGCCGCTTAAAACACTACAGGGACTAATCTGGGAACGTGGCTATCAACAGAGAGATTTTTACGGGCATATTTACGAAGATGCTTATACAAGACTTTGCGAATGGCGCGCCCAGGGACTTCGCCTGGGCATTTTCTCTTCGGGGTCATGTAAAGCACAGCAACTCTTGTTTGCCCATACCCCCTTCGGTGACCTGACCCCGTTATTTGATTTCTATTTCGATACCGGCGTCGGAATGAAACAATCGCCTGAGGCCTATCTCAAAATTGCTCAGGAGATGGGCACTGAGTGCTCCTCCATTCTTTTCCTATCAGACATTGAGGCCGAGCTAAATGCTGCATCTTCAGTAGGTTATAGAACAACCCTACTACAAAGGGATACCGATCAATTAACCAACACCTCCCATCATGCAGTGGCTAGGAGTTTTCTGGAGATCACACCTTAAGCCAATTGCGCACAAAAAAGAAACAATTGATTGCCTTAAATTCAACACGAATAGAGGCCTTGCCACCCAAAGATAAGGTCAGCTTAGGCATGAAACATGCTAGAGAATAAGCGCCTGACAGGGCTTGTACTTACCGTACCAAGAAGCTAAATTGGATCCATAGCTTTAAAGTGCGTATCGCATCGAAAAATACCCCGCAAAGACACTCCTCGATTTCTGGGCATTCCTCGATGCTAATGCGAAGAGAATTCGCCCAAAGCGAAGGAGAGAGCATTGAGCAACGAACATCTAAAATTGTCGGACTTGATTCCCAAAACACAACACTCAGACCTTAGCCGAAGGGGTTTCCTCAAGCGCGCCAGCGCTGCAGCAGTGGGCTGTTTACTGATCCCCTCTATAAGCGAAGCCTATAGCGCCTTGGGTAAGGAAAGAACACTGCACTTCCTGAACATGAACACGGACGAGGACCTGGTCATAAGATGCTGTCCTGAGAAGGATTACGACCGTGAGACCAAAGTCCGATTCAGCAATCTCATGCGCGATCATCACGCCGATGAGACTCGGGAAATGGATCCATCCCTGATTGATATTTTCTTTGCGCTATCCGCACTTACCGGCAGCCAAGGAACCTTCAAGGTGCTGTCTGGATACAGATCGCCAGAGACGAATAACTGGCTCAGGAGATTCAATCATGGCGTAGCAGAAAATAGCATGCACATTGAGGGGCGTGCGGTAGACATTCGAATGGATGAATTAAGCACACATTCGATTCACCAAGCTGCGCTTGCCTTATCGATGGGTGGGGTCGGCTATTATCCGAGAAATGATTTTGTCCACATCGACACCGGCAACATTAGAGCCTGGTAAATCACCTCCCTAGAGATGAACGCCCAATGAACATTGACGAAGACGGCAACATGGAGCTCACCGCTGAGGAAAATCAGCGGCTGATGGATCAACTTGAAATCCATGAGCGCGACTATGATAACCCCCCCGTCAGCATTGAATGCGAGACGATGGAGGACGGTAGCGCATCCTTTAGGGCCATCAATACCCAAACCGGGAAAGAAGTCGTACTTGTATTTGACCTCGTGCCGAACGCGGATATCTAGTTCGGATACGATCCGTCTCAGTTTAGATTCAATTTCGACTGAAGCTCCTTATCAAGCCCATAAATATCGGGCCAAAAAAAAGGTTCACCCCCAGCACCAATTGTGACGGTGTAGTAAGCAATCTCCACATCTACCGGAACAGTTAGGCTGATTCGTCTTGAAAAAACAGCCTCATCGGCACTCACCTCATTGATCCTGGCTCGAGACCACTCTCCAGACCCACGTAAAAGCCACTCAGCAAGGGCGGCAGGATCCTCTAACCGGATACAGCCATGACTAAAGTCACGCCTAACCCGGCTAAACAATTCAACCTTCGGTGTCCCATGCAAATAAATATGACTTGTATTTGGGAATGAAAACTTAAACAACCCCAACGCATTCTTCGTACCTGGCCTTTGCCTCAAAGTAAATGCACCAGACGCAGCCTTATTGAGATTTTCGAGATTCGGATCCACCACAAATGCATCACCAACCACCGCCTCAGAAACTAATTCCATTTCATTCTTGGCGAGATATCCGGGGTGCGTATTTATGGCAGGAATAATCTCTTTTCTTACAATTCCAGAAGGCACATTCCAATACGGCCGTAAAGTTACAGAAGTTAACTTGGAACTAAATAGCGGGGTAGATTTGTCATCTTCAGCTCTTCCAACCATGACCTTCATGGTCAAGGGGGCTCCATGGGTATTCATCCCGGGGTCCCAAGCCTCCAGAGAAAATGACGGCACGTTAACTTGGACCAATGGCCTAGACGCATCCCGCCTCTGATGTTCACGTGCGCGCTCAAGATTGAGCGCTATCTTTTTTGCAAGACTATCGGGACCTAGCTGCAATTCCTGAAGCGTTCCCGCGCCCAGGACCCCGTCAACCTGTAGACCGTGATGTGCCTGAAAGGCCTTCAACGCACTCTCCATCTGACTATCGAACATATCGGGATCCGGATACACGCTCTCCTGAGGAAAAAACTTATTTAAGATAAGTAATTGACGAATCTTAGGAATATCCGGATGGCGATCGCCCATAACCACCTTTCTGGGAAGCTTGATTCGCTGGGCCCCCGATGGAGGCACAATCTCAAGATATGACTTAAGCGCCTTTTTCAGTCCAACATACTCCTCCCCCCGAGGCTCCCATGACGCCAAAAGATCCGCAACCGATGGAGCCAAGGCAAGCTGAGTGACCCTATCAGCCAGAAGATGTTCAACGTTGGAAGGTACGCTTTCTGTGGGCCATTCCGGTGACACTAGCCCCCAACTTATTGCTTGTATCAATCTAATCGCGTTGCCAGTTATCAAACGATCATATTGACGGGCATCTTCTTGATTCTTGAGATTCTGCTTGGGCGGGTCGGCCATCTGTGATAAATCGAAAATTTTTGGACTTAATCCGAAAGCCTCCACACCCATCAAGATTCGCCTCAATTCTCTGGCCTGCCCCGTCTCGACCCCAGAACTTGACCACAACAGGGAAGCGGCCGGACTCGGATAAATCTCATTGAGCGCTGAAAGAGTCGAGATGCGGTGCACTCCACCAGCACCAGCA
>CAYFLM010000002.1:14360-72475 GCA_964343925.1 uncultured Methylococcus sp. | reverse complement strand
TACGCTTCGCGGTACGTGAAGGTGGTCGTACAGTAGGCGCCGGCGTCGTTTCGAAGGTGATCGCATAATGTCCACGCAAAAACAAAGAATCAGGATTAGATTGAAGGCATTCGATCACAAGTTGATCGATCAGTCGGCAAGCGAAATTGTTGAGACTGCGAAGCGGACGGGGGCTCAGGTTCTTGGTCCGATTCCGCTTCCCACTAAAAAGGAGCGGTTTACGGTTCTGGTTTCTCCGCACGTGAATAAAGACGCGAGAGATCAATACGAGCTAAGAACGCATAAGCGGCTAATGGATATCATCGAGCCAACTGATAAGACCGTGGATGCGCTGATGAAGCTGGATCTTGCGGCCGGCGTTGATGTGCAGATCAAGCTGAATTAATTAAAGAAGGGTTACTGAGGATCGATCAATGGCGCTAGGGCTTGTTGGAAAAAAGTGTGGTATGACTCGTCTATTCCTCGAGGATGGATCAGCGGAGCCAGTCACTGTCATACAGGTGGAGCCTAACCGTATCGTCCAGATCAAGGATTGCGAAAAGGATGGCTACCGTGCTGTTCAGGTTACGACCGGCACTAAAAAGCGTTCTGCCTTAAACAAGGCTGAGTCTGGGCACTTTGGCAAGGTTGGTGTTGAGGCTGGACGTGGTTTATGGGAGTTCAGGGTCTCTGATGCAGAGGGTACTGGCTTTGAACCGGGTTCAGAGTTGACGGTTGGCTTGTTTGAAGAGGGTCAGTTCGTTGACGTATCCGGAACGAGCATCGGTAAGGGGTTTGCGGGTGTTGTGAAGCGGTACAACTTCCGCACTCAGGACGCGACGCATGGTAACTCTCTTTCTCACCGTGCACCCGGCTCAATTGGACAAAACCAGACACCTGGTCGTGTATTTAAGGGTAAGAAGATGGCAGGCCACATGGGCGCAGAGCGCGTGACTGTTCAGAATCTCAAAATTTGCGGAATTGATGCTGAAAGATCACTGATCCTTGTAAGGGGAGCTATCCCTGGACCTAAGGGTGGGGATGTGATCGTAAAGGCGGCTGTTAAGAAATAAGAAGGTAGGAAGATGACGATTCAAATCCCATCGGCAAAATCTGGAGGTCAGGCCCTGGCGGTATCCGAAGAGGTATTCGGTCGGGATTTTAATGAATCTCTTGTGCACCAGTTGGTTGTTTCCTATCAAGCAGCTGCAAGGTCTGGTACGAAAGCTCAGAAGACTCGTTCAGATGTCAGTGGTGGTGGTGCCAAGCCCTGGAAGCAAAAAGGAAGTGGCAGAGCGCGTGCGGGTACAACACGCAGCCCTCTCTGGAGAACAGGCGGTGTGACCTTTGCTGCTAGACCAAGAAATTACGAGCAAAAGCTCAATAAGAAAATGTATCGAGCTGCAATGTGTTCGATATTTTCTGAGCTTTTGAGGCAGGGGCGTTTGGTGATCGATCATGATTTGACGATCGCAGAACCGAAAACAAAATTGCTGCAGAGTAAACTTAAATCGATTGGCGTTGAGAGTGGTTTGGTGATCACCGAAAATCTTGACGTTAACCTGTTTCTCTCAGCTAGGAATCTCCCGCACGTCTTTGTGTGCGAGTCCAAGTCACTAAGTCCAGTTGAATTAGTGCATAGCGAAAAAGTTGTGCTGACTCCTGGTGCAGCAAAGAAGATTGAGGAAGCACTGTCATGAAGCAGACGGATCTAATGGGCATTATCGAGGCACCCGTAGTGTCTGAAAAGAGCAGTCTTTCGGCGGAAAAGGGCCGTGTGGTTTTCAAGGTGAAGCGGACTGCAACCAAGAACCAAATCAAGCGGGCTGTGGAGCTACTGTTCAAGGTTCAAGTTGATTCAGTTCACGTTCTGAACGTGAAGGGTAAGGAAAAGCGGTTTGGTCGCTTCCAGGGGACGAGGTCAGATTGGAAAAAGGCCTATGTGAAGTTGCAGCCTGGGTTTGATATTGATTTCGCTGCAGCTTAAAAGCTGTTTAGTCAGAAAGAATTGAAATACGGTAATTATCATGGCACTAGTAAAGTCTAAGCCTACCTCCGCAGGATCTCGATTTGTTGTTCGGGTTAAAACGGATGGTCTATATAAGGGTAGGCCTGAAGCGAGTTTGATTGAAAAGCAGACTCGTGGTTCTGGTCGTAATAATCAGGGGCGTGTCACAACGCGTCATAAGGGTGGTGGTCACAAGCAGTACTATCGCCTTATTGATTTTAAGCGCGATAAGCTTGGTGTCCCTGGCCGTGTCGATAGGATTGAATATGATCCTAACCGGACCGCTCACATCGCATTGATTGTGTATAAGGACGGCGAGAAGCGTTATATCATCGCACCTAAAAATGTAGTTGTTGGCCAGGAGGTTATTTCCTCCGAACACGCACCAATCAAGCCAGGTAATTGCCTTCCAATTCGGAACATCCCGGTTGGTAGTGTGATCCACTGTATTGAACTTAAACCCGGTAAAGGCGCCCAGCTTGCCCGTGCTGGCGGAGCTTCAGTCCAGTTGGTAGCGAAAGAAGGTGTGTACGCAACAATTCGCTTGCGTTCCGGTGAAATGCGGAAGGTGCTTGCGGATTGCAAGGCTGTGATCGGTGAAGTTTCAAATCATGAGCATAATCTTGCATCTTTGGGTAAGGCTGGCGCTAAGCGCTGGCGTGGGATTCGTCCTACAGTCCGCGGTGTAGCAATGAACCCAGTTGATCACCCTCATGGTGGTGGTGAAGGTAGAACGTCCGGCGGTCGTCATCCTGTTTCTCCTTGGGGAACTCCGGCGAAGGGTTACAAGACCCGCAACAATAAACGTACGGATGCCCTGATTGTCAGGGGCAGAAAGAAATAACACTGTATTGAAGAGGATAAGTTCGTGCCACGCTCGATTAAAAAAGGACCATTTATTGATCACCACCTTTTAAAGAAGGTTCTCGATAGCATCCAGACTGGCAGCAAAAAGCCAATCAAGACCTGGTCGAGAAGATCGATGGTTCTTCCCGATATGATCGGTCTTACGATAGCAGTGCATAACGGCAGACAGCATGTGCCCGTATTGGTAAGCGACAACATGGTTGGGCACAAGTTGGGTGAATTTGCGCCAACGCGCACCTATAAGGGTCATCAGGCGGATAAAAAGTCCAAATAACTGATCCCGAGTTGAGAGAGCAATTAAGATGTCAACATTTGCAAAATTGAACACTGCACGCGTTTCTGCGCAGAAATGCAGGCTCGTGGCCGATCAAATTAGAGGGTTGAAAGTGGAAAAGGCAATCGACCTTTTAGCTTTTAGTCCGAAAAAGTCGGCACGTATCATGAAAAAAGTCCTCGAATCAGCCATCGCAAATGCCGAGCACAACAACGGGGCTGATATTGATGAACTCCGCGTGAAAACTGTTGAAGTTGGAGAGGGTGCTACTTTGAAGCGCATGTCTCCTCGCGCAAAAGGAAGGGGCAACCGCATTAGCAAGCGGACATGCCACATTACCATTCAAGTCTCCGAACAGCGTTAAGGTTTAATAATGGGACAGAAAGTACACCCCACAGGTATCCGTCTTGGAATCGTTAAAGATTGGACTTCCCGTTGGTATGCAAATAGTAAGGATTATGCGAACTACCTCCATAAGGACCTTCAGGTTCGCGAGTTCCTCAGGAAGAAGTTGGGTCATGCTTCAGTTAGCAGAATTCAGATTAATCGTCCTGCAAATAATGCACATATCACCGTTTACACCGCACGGCCTGGCCTTGTGATCGGTAAGAAGGGAGAAGACATTGATGTCCTCCGTAAGCAGTTATCAGGAATGATGGGTGTACCTGTCCAGATTTCTGTAGAAGAAATTAGGAAGCCAGAGCTCGATGCGCAACTTGTAGCTGAAGGTGTGGCTCAGCAATTAGAAAAGAGAATTATGTTCCGCAGAGCTATGAAGCGAGCGGTACAAAATACCCTTCGCCTGGGTGCAGAAGGAATCAAAATCAGTGTGGGTGGACGTCTTAATGGTGCCGAAATTGCCCGTACTGAGTGGTACCGCGAAGGACGCGTTCCGCTTCATACCTTCAGGGCTGACATCGACTATGGTTTTGCAGAAGCAAAGACTACTTACGGTGTAATTGGTGTAAAGGTTTGGATCTTCAAGGGAGAAGTTCTTCCTCCTATGGCGGGAGAAGTTCGGTCGTCCGCTGCAGAAATTTAATTAGTAGGACTTAGCGTTATGCTTCAGCCAAAACGGACAAAATTTAGAAAAATGCACAAGGGCCGGAACACCGGTCTGGCGCAGAAGGGCAACAAGGTGAGCTTTGGCGAATTCGGATTGAAGTCTGTTGAGCGTGGCCGTATGACCGCCCGTCAGATTGAATCGGCTCGTAGGGCTATTACCCGCCATGTTAAAAGAGGCGGAAAAATCTGGATACGCGTATTCCCTGATAAACCCATTACGAAAAAGCCACTCGAAGTGAGAATGGGTAGTGGTAAAGGTAGCGTGGAGTATTGGGTAGCTGAAATTAAACCTGGCACTATGCTCTATGAATTGCAAGGTGTGAGTGAAGAGCTGGCCAGAGAGGCATTTGCCCTCGCAGCTGCAAAACTCCCAGTAAAGACAACTTTCTCTGTTCGGACGGTGATGTAATGAAAGCTGCAGAATTAAGAGGTAAGACTGTATCAGAGCTCAGCGATTCGCTGCTTGAACTGCACCGGGAACAATTTAACCTGAAGATGCAAAAGGCAACTGGACAGCTAAGTAAGGCGGACCAGATTTTGAAAAACCGCCGCAACATTGCAAGGATCACAATGGTACTTGCTGAAAAGGGTGTCAAATAATGAAGACTGAAGAAAAGGCTCCACACTCTCTTTCTGGAAAGGTAGTGAGCGTTAAAACAAATAAGACAATTACTGTACAGATTGATCGAGTTGTTCCTCATCCTCTGTATGGAAAGTTCATTCGGCGTTCAAGCAAACTGCTAGCACACGATGAATTAAACGAATCAAGGGAAGGCGATGTTGTTGTGGTATCAGCCTGCAGGCCGATATCAAAGCGCAAAGTATGGCGTTTAGAAAAAATTCTGGACCGCGCCAAGTAAGGAATTACGCGGTTATAAGAACAAGCAAGGTGAAGTGAAATGATTCAGATGCAGACCAACCTGGATGTTGCCGACAACAGCGGTGCACGTAAAGTCATGTGCATTAAAGTGTTAGGCGGCTCACATCGTCGTTATGCAAATGTTGGCGACATTATCAAGGTGAGCATCAAGGAAGCCATACCGCGTGGACGCGTTAAAAAGGGCGAAGTCTATAACGCTGTTGTGGTGAGAACCAGAAAGGGTGTGCGTAGAAGTGATGGATCCCTGATCCGTTTCGATGGAAATGCTGCCGTCCTGCTCAACAACCAGCATCAGCCTATTGGAACGCGTATCTTCGGCCCAGTGACACGTGAACTTCGTTCTGAGAAGTTCATGAAGATCATCTCCCTGGCACCTGAAGTAATCTAGGAGACTGGCATGAACAAGATTAGAAAAGGCGACCAGGTAATTGTTATTACCGGTAAAGACAAAGGGAAGCGTGGATCGGTTGTTGCGATACCGGCTGAGAATAAATTGATTGTTGAAGGCGTAAACGTTGCTAAGAAGCATCAAAAGCCTTCACCTATGAAGGGTATCAGTGGAGGTATTGTTGAAAAGGCTATGCCAATTCACATCTCAAATGTAGCACTTGTTAATCCAGCGACTAATAAGGCTGATAAGGTCGGGTTTAGACTCCTTGCTGATGGCAGAAAGGTTCGTTTTTACAAGTCAACAAATGAAGCTGTTGACGCTTAACTAGAAGATGACACAAATGGCTCGGTTGCAAAAGCACTATAAAGAAAAGGTCATCCCTGAATTGACCGGTATGTTCAAATACCAGTCAGCCATGGAGGTTCCTAAAATCCTTAAGATCACCTTGAATATGGGTGTAGGTGAGGCAGTTGCTGACAAAAAGATTTTGCAGAATGCTGTAGAAGATCTCGAAAAGATCTCTGGGCAGAAGCCTGTCATCACGATAGCTAAGAAATCAATTGCAGGCTTCAAGATTCGTGAAGATATGCCCATTGGTTGCAAGGTTACGTTGCGTCGAGATCGTATGTACGAATTCCTTGATCGACTTATTTCAATTGCTATTCCTCGTATTCGCGACTTTAGAGGTTTGAACGGCAAGTCGTTCGATGGTCGGGGAAGCTACTCGATGGGTATCAAGGAACAGATCATCTTTCCAGAAATCGACTTTGATAAGGTCGACGCAGTTAGAGGTATGAATATAACGATTACCACTAGCGCAAAGACCGATGCAGAAGCCAAAGCCCTGCTCGAACAATTTAAATTTCCATTCCGGACGTAGGCAATACGATGGCCAAGAAATCAATGATCGCACGCGAGGTTAAGCGTCAGAAACTCGCACAGAAGTATGCAAAAAAACGTGATGATTTGCGCTCTATTTTGTGTAGCCATACCGCTTCTGACGAAGAGAAGCAGATTGCAGATGAGAAGCTGCAAAAACTGCCTCGTGATTCATCATTGTCACGTCTGCATAATCGCTGCAACCTGACTGGAAGACCTCATGGTTTCTATCGCAAGTTCGGTCTGGGTCGCAATAAGTTGCGTGAATCAGTTATGCGGGGCGATGTACCTGGTGTTACCAAGGCGAGTTGGTAAGTCAGGGCGCAGAGTTTAACGGAGTTAAAAATGAGTATCAGTGATCCATTGGCAGATATGTTGACTAGGCTTAGAAACGGTCAGTCTGCTGGCAAGGAAGAAGTAAAGATGCCTTCTTCTAAATTGAAGGTTTCGGTTTGTAATGTCCTCAAACAAGAAGGCTATATCAAGGATTATTCAGTCGTTCAGGATGATGCGAAGGCTGAACTTACAGTACAGCTTAAATATTACAAAGGCTCTCCTGTAATCGATTCAATCCAGAAGGTAAGCAAGCCAGGACGTCGAGTTTACAAGGCCGCAGATGAATTGCCCTCTGTCATTGGTGGATTTGGTATTGCAGTAATATCTACCCCTAAGGGTGTAATGACGGACAAGGAAGCGCGTGAATCTGGTCACGGTGGCGAAGTCCTTTGCCTTGTCTCTTAATTAATTTGGAATCAAGACGATGTCTAGAGTAGCTAAAAACCCAGTTGAGCTTCCCAAAGGTGTTGAAGCTTCGCTAACTGGCGGAACACTCATGGTGAAAGGCGCTAAGGGAATGCTTACGTCGACAATACATCCGTTAGTAGAAGTGGTTGTCGAGTCTAATGTTATTTCTGTTGTTGGCGATCGTGCTGATAAGCAGAAAAACGCACTGGCAGGCACTACGCGCGCTAATATCGCAAACATGGTAACCGGTGTCAGTCAGGGATATGAAAAGAAACTGACGATGGTCGGTGTTGGATACCGTGCTGCATCCAAGGGTAAAACATTGAGTTTAAGCCTAGGGTTCTCGCACCCAGTGGATTATGACGCTCCAGAGGGAATCACGATTGAGGTTCCTTCCCAGACAGAAATCGTCGTTAAAGGATGTGATAAGCAAAAGGTTGGACAAGTAGCCGCAAATATTCGCGCCTATCGTCCACCTGAGCCCTATAAGGGCAAAGGTGTGAGATACGCCGACGAGGTTATTGTCCGTAAAGAAGCGAAAAAGAAATAGTAGGCTAAAGATGGATAAGAAATCAGCCAGGCTCAGAAGAGCTGCGAAAACTCGTGCAGTGATACGCTCACTGGGTGTCAATCGTCTAACCGTTTTTCGAACCCCCAAGCATATATATGCTCAGGTTATTACGGCTGATGGTTCAACAGTCCTAGCTAGCTCATCCACTTTGGATGCAACGGTTCGCAACGGTCTCAAGAACACAGGAAATGTCGATGCGGCAAAGGTTGTTGGTAAAGCACTTGCGGAGCGCGCGATTGCGGCTGGTGTAAGTAATGTGGCATTCGATCGTTCAGGTTTTAAGTACCACGGGCGCGTTAAGGCATTGGCAGATGCCGCTCGCGAAGCTGGTTTACAGTTCTAGGAGCAGAAGAGTCAATGGCAAACACGAATATACAAGCGCCTCCATCAACGGATGGTTTTCAGGAAAAACTTGTCGCTGTGCGTCGGGTCGCGAAGGTGGTTAAGGGCGGTCGGGTCTTCGGTTTCACTGCTCTGACAGTCGTAGGTGATGGGAATGGGCGCGTTGGCTATGGCCTCTGTAAAGCCCGCGAAGTACCTGTTGCCATCCAAAAGTCAATGGAGCAGGCAAGACGTAATATGAAAAAGGTCAGCCTGAATGGCGACACACTTCATTATGCACTGTCTTCTTCTACTGGCGCTGCAAAGGTCTATATGCAACCGGCATCTCAGGGTACTGGGATCATTGCTGGTGGCGCGATGCGTGCTGTATTTGAGGTCGTAGGTGTTCACAATGTACTTGCTAAGTGCATTGGGACGAACAATCCGATCAATGTAGTGCGTGCAACGATTAAGGGATTAACTGAAATTGGTGATCCAAACCGCATTGCTGCCAAGCGTGGCAAGACTATAGGCTAATTGGAGCCAAACATCATGTCTGAGAAGAAAATCAAAATTAAACAGATTAAGAGCGGTATCGGTCGCGCTTCATCCCATCAAGCATGCTTGAAAGGGTTGGGAATTAGAAAGCTGCACCAAGAAGTTCTTGTGGATCCAACCCCAGAAAACCTTGGAATGATAGCGAAGGTTTCGTACATGTTGAAAGTGGGTGAGTAAAGATGTTTCTGAATACGATAAAGCCTTCAGAAGGTAGCCGTCCTGCAAAAAAACGCGTGGGTCGCGGTATTGGATGTACCTTAGGCAAGACTTGCGGAAAGGGA
This sequence comes from uncultured Methylococcus sp., assembly GCA_964343925.1. Taxonomy (GTDB): domain Bacteria; phylum Pseudomonadota; class Gammaproteobacteria; order Methylococcales; family Methylococcaceae; genus UBA6136. The sequence goes on along the minus strand of CAYFLM010000002.1, from coordinate 63,657 downwards.
CATAAGGGCCAAAAGGCAAGAGCAGGTGGATTTCACAAGGTAGGATTTGAGGGTGGTCAGATGCCCTTGCAGCGCCGCCTTCCAAAAGTGGGGTTCCGCTCACGTAAGAAGCCGTTCTGTGCAGAAATTCGTCTATCTGATCTTAAGAAGGTGGGCGACCAGATTGTTGACCTTCTGAGTTTGAAAAAGGCCGACCTGATTGCCAATAACATTGCTTATGTGAGCGTGATTGACAGTGGAGCTGTTGAATCAGCGGTCACGGTAAAAGGCCTTCGTGTAACTAAGGGTGCTCGTGCAAAGATTGAAGCCGCTGGTGGCAAGGTCGAGGCGTAACCGTGAGTGCTGCAAGTGCTGCGCTGGCAGATAAATTCGGGAAACTCAGTGAACTAAGGCAACGACTTGTTTTTGTCCTGGGTGCGCTGTTCGTTTATCGAGTAGGGGCCCACATACCGATTCCAGGGATTGATCCTCAAGCATTGGCATCAATGTTTGCCGATAAGGGTGGAATTCTGGATATGGTCAATATGTTCTCAGGTGGCGCACTTAAAAGATTGAGTGTGTTCGCTCTTGGGATCATGCCTTATATCTCAGCGTCTATTATTTTGCAGTTGATGGCCGGTGTTGTTCCAAAGTTGGAACAGATCAAAAAAGAAGGCGAGACTGGGCGTAAGAAAATCAACCAATACACCCGTTATGCCACAGTTTTCCTGGCATCATTCCAGGCGGTTGGCATTGCTCTGGCGCTACAAAATCAATCAGCTGGGGGGATGCCTGTTGTCATTCATCCCGGATTTCAGTTTGTATTTGTATGTGCTGTATCACTGGTTTGCGGTACGGTTTTTCTCATGTGGCTTGGTGAGCAGATTACCGAACGTGGGATTGGAAACGGAATATCCATCATTATCTTCTCGGGGATTGTCGCAGGCCTACCAACAGCGATTGGTGGAACCCTAGAACTTGCTAGGACGGGGGAGATGAGTGCGTTCAGCATTATCGCTCTCTTTGCCATAGCGGTTGGAGTCACTGCTCTTGTTGTATTTGTTGAACGTGGTCAGCGAAGGATCACCATCAATTATGCAAAGCGCCAAGAAGGCAGAAAGATGTATGCGGCGCATAAGAGTTTCCTGCCGCTCAAGCTTAATATGTCGGGCGTAATCCCTCCCATTTTCGCCTCTAGCATTATTCTCTTTCCTGCAACCTTGGCCGGTTGGTTTGCCAATACCCAGGGTATGGGCTGGTTACAGGATGTTGCGACGACTTTGTCTCCCGGACAGCCGATTTATGTGTTATCCTATGCGGCTGCGATCGTGTTCTTCTGTTTTTTCTACGCGGCATTGGTGTTTAATTCCAATGAAACAGCAGAAAATCTGAAAAAGTCCGGTGCGATCATTCCTGGTGTTAGGCCGGGTGTACAGACAGCACAGTTCATTGATGGTGTTATGACGCGGCTGACTTTGGTTGGGTCAATGTACATTACTGCAGTATGTTTGTTGCCGGAGTTTCTGATTCTATATTGGAATGTTCCATTCTATTTTGGTGGTACGTCCTTGTTGATCATTGTAGTCGTGGTGATGGACTTCATGTCTCAGATACAGACATACGTGATCTCTCATCAGTACGAAGGCTTACTGAAGAAAAGTAACCTTAAGTTAGGTTGATCAACAGATTGGCGAATAGAGGAAAGGATTGTGAAGGTAAGAGCTTCTGTAAAAAAGATTTGTCGTAACTGCAAAGTTTTAAAGCGTAACGGCATCGTGAGAATCATCTGTAAAGACGCGCGACACAAGCAGCGTCAAGGTTGATTCCTAAGTCATAGAATAAATTGTCGGAGAACAGATAGATGGCCCGTATCGCTGGTGTCAACATTCCTGATAACAAACATCTGGTTATCTCCTTGACCTCCATTTATGGAATAGGCAGGTCAAGAGCAGCTGAGATTTGTGAGCGTTTAGCTATAAATCCAGCTACCAAAGTTAAGAGTATCGACGAATCTGACTTTGAAAGAATTCGCGAAGAGGTTGCAAAATTCACAGTAGAGGGTGACTTGCGCCGAGAAACTTCAATGAATATTAAGCGCCTGATGGATTTGGGTTGCTATCGTGGAATTCGTCATCGTAGAGGCCTACCGCTACGTGGCCAACGGACACGAACCAACGCACGCACCCGTAAAGGTCCGCGTCGTCCTGTTAGAAAATAATTTACGCGAATTTAAGGTAAAAACGCATGGCTATTTCTGGTCGTTCGGCTAAAAAAGTAAAAAGAGATATTTCGGATGGCATTGTTCATATCAATGCTACCTTCAATAACACGATCATTACTATTACGGATCGTAAGGGCAATGCTCTAGCTTGGGCAACGGCAGGTGCCTCTGGATTCAGGGGTTCACGCAAGAGTACGCCGTTTGCTGCTCAGGTTGCCGCTGAGAAGGCTGGCTTAATAGTAAAAGAATATGGGGTTAAGAACCTTGATGTCATCATCAAGGGTCCAGGTCCTGGACGTGAATCAGCAGTGCGTTCCCTCAACAACCTTGGATTCAAGATTGTGAATATCGTAGATGGAACACCCATCCCCCACAACGGCTGCCGCCCACCCAAAAAGCGCAGAGTCTGAGTTAGAGGTTTTAATATATGGCACGGTATCTTGGACCAAAATGTAAACTGAGCAGAAGGGAAGGAACAGATCTCTTCCTAAAGTCGCGCGGAAAGTCCCTTGAAGGGAAGTGTAAGCTCGATCAACAGCCTGGTCAGCATGGAAGCAAACGTGGAAGGATGTCTGACTATGCCAGTCAGCTTCGTGAAAAACAAAAGCTCCGTCGTATTTATGGAGTTCTAGAAAGACAGTTTAGTAATTATTACCAAGCTGCAGCTCAAAAAAAGGGATCTACGGGACAAAATCTTCTCGATATTCTTGAAAGCCGATTGGACAACGTAGTTTATCGTATGGGGTTTGCTGCCACGCGAGCTGAAGCTAGACAGCTGGTAAGTCATAAATCCATTGTGGTTAATGGGAAGGTTTTGAATATTCCTTCCTACCAAGTCCGTAGTGGAGATGTTATTGGTGTACGCGAACGTTCACAAACTCAGCTTAGAATTAAGGATGCCCTCGGCGTGGCTGAGCAGTATGGCTTCCCGATTTGGGTTGAGGTTGATACCAATAAGATGCAGGGTACGTTTAAATCGACCCCTGATAGAAGCGAGCTGGGTTCAGAAATTAATGAACAGCTGGTTGTGGAATTGTACTCAAAGTAACAGACACAAGATCAATGCATAGCTACCTTGCAAACCTTATTAAGCCTCGCCTTGTCGACGTCAGCACTGTAACCAATAACAGTGCACGTATCGTAATTGAACCCTTGGAGCGTGGTTTCGGTCATACGTTGGGTAATGCCCTAAGACGGGTACTGCTTTCGTCGATTCCAGGCTGCGCGGTGACTTCAGTAAATATTGAAGGCGTCGTTCATGAATACTCAACGATTGATGGTGTTCGTGAAGACGTAATTGATATTTTGCTCAATCTGAAGAACCTCGCTATCCAACTGCATGAAGGAGACGAGGCTACGCTTCGGATTTCTAAACAGGGTCCTGGAGTTGTAACGGCAGGTGATATTCAAAAGAATCATCAGGCGCAGGTGCATAACCCAGATCTGGTTCTTGCTAACTTGACCGACGCCGGAAAATTGGACATGAGTATTTATGTTCAAAAGGGGCGTGGATATCAGCCGGTTGCGACAAGGCTTAACGCTGAAGACGAAAATGCGGTTGGAACCTTGCATATCGATGCTTCCTTTAGCCCAATTCGTCGTGTTTCCTACATTGTTGAAAATGCACGTGTTGAACAACGTACCGATTTAGATAAGTTAATTATTGAAATTGATACAAATGGCACCTTAGATTCAGAGGAAGCTGTTCGTCAGGCGGCTGCTATCCTTAATGAGCATCTATCTGTATTTATCGCACTCAAGGGCGAGGAGCAGTCAGGCGCATCGGATGATAGGCCAGAGTTTGATCCTCTCTTAATGAGACCGGTAGATGACTTAGAGTTGACCGTACGTTCTGCAAATTGCTTGAAGGCAGAAAATATTTTTTACATTGGCGACTTAATTCTTAGGTCTGAGCACGACCTATTGAAAACCCCAAATCTTGGGAAAAAGTCCCTCACTGAGATCAAGGATGTCTTGGCTACCAAAGGTCTTTCCTTGGGTATGAGACTTGAGAATTGGCCCCCTGAAAGCTTAAGAAAAGACGATTCAGGCGTTTAATATTTAAGGTATAGATATGCGTCATCGCAAAAGCGGAAGAAAGCTTAATATCAATAGTAGCCACCGAGCTGCGCTGTTCAGAAATCTTACGAATGCACTGATCAGTAATGAAATCATCAAGACGACTTTGCCTAAAGCAAAGGAAATGCGCCGTTTTGCAGAGCCGCTCATCACTTTGTCCAAAGACGACAGTGTTGCTCATCGCCGTCTTGCATTTGCCCGGACTCGGGACAGAGAAGTGGTGACTAAGCTATTTGAATCACTCGGACCTCGCTACAAAGGCCGTCCTGGTGGTTACCTAAGGATTCTCAAATGCGGTCTTAGAGCGGGGGATTCAGCTCCTATGGCTTATGTAGAGCTGGTCGATCGTCCAGAATGATCGTGTCGTTTTAATCTAAATAGAAAAGCCCCGCCTGCGGGGCTTTTTTGTACGCAACGTCCATGCAAAAACCCACACAACTCCTAGCAGATCGGATAAGGATCGGTAAACCATTGTTGATGGGGGTGTTGAATGTCACTCCAGATAGTTTTTCAGACGGTGGATCTTTTTGTGAAATCGGTGCTGCCATCCGTCAGGGATTGAAGATGGCTGAGGCTGGTGCTGAAATCATAGATGTTGGCGGGGAGTCTACTCGGCCAGGTTCAGATCGAGTTATTGCATGTGAACAAATTAGACGTACTGAATCAGTGATTGAATCACTTCGTAAAGAGTTGCCGCCCTCTGTTTATATCAGTATTGATACCACCCTAAGTGAGGTGGCCGAATCTGCCATATACGCTGGCGCTGACTTAATTAATGATATTTCTGGTGGGAGTGATGACCCTGATCTTTTCAGGATAGCTGCAACTCATGCGATTCCTATTGTTATTAACCACATGCAGGGGCAGCCAAAGTCCATGCAAAACGAACCAACGTATCAAGATGTTGTTGCTGAAGTGACTTCCTTCTTAGTGAATCAAGCACAGAAGGCCGTTCAGGCTGGTGTAGTCAATGCCAACATCATCTTAGATCCTGGTATTGGATTCGGAAAAACAAAAGATCATAACTTGCGGCTGCTCGCCCACTTATCGGATATCACGCACTTGGGCTATCCAGTTTTGTTGGGAACTAGCCGCAAACGTTTTATGGGGTCAATTTGCGGGACCTTGCAGTCTACTGAACTCGTAGGTGCTACGGTGTCGACTACAGTTCTGGGCATTCAGGCGGGAGTCCGCATTTTTCGGGTCCACGATATTACCGAGAACCGTCAGGCCATCGACGTGGTTACCGCGATTTCCGAGCGATTCTAGCTTGGGTGATTAAGCTTTTTGGACGGGAATCTTATTATCTGTCCGTTTGATGGCATTATGGTCGTCTACGTAGACTAGCTTGGGTCTAAAGTGTCCCGCTTCATCTTCCGGGATACCAACATAAGCACAGATGATTACAATATCACCAGGAAGCGCTAGTCTCGCTGCAGCACCGTTAACGGAGATAATGCCCGAACCTTCTTCGGCCCGAATGGCATAGGTGATAAACCGCTGCCCGGTATTAACGTTATAGATGTGGATCTGCTCGTACTCATGGATACCACTGGCTTTTAGAAGGGTGCCATCGATGGCGCAAGAGCCTTCATATTCAAGTTCAGAATGGGTGACACGAGCTCTGTGCAATTTTGCCTTGAGCATGGTTGTCTGCATAGAATACGCCACTGAAAAATCAACGCGTGATTATCTAGCAAAAAGGGCCTCTTCGCAATTCTCAAAATACATCTGGCTCTTAGATTGCGTATGATGTGAGTCTGGGGCCGTTATAATTTAAGAATCTTCCTTAAGTAAAATAAACAGGAGCACTCATGGGTATTGGATTGTGGGAGTTAGTATTGCTACTTCTGATTGTACTGGTCCTATTTGGAACTAAGAGGCTCAGGAACGTTGGCGGAGACCTTGGTGCGGCGATTAAGAGCTTTAAATCAGCCATGAAGGAAACAGAGGCACTCAAGGATGAGGCTGAGATTGAGGAAAATAAGGATACGAAAAAAAGCCCGACCGACTGAGGTTGTCGTGTTTGATGTAGGTTTTCAGGAAATAGTGTTGGTGATGTTAGTCGCCCTCGTTGTGTTTGGCCCTGAGCAGCTGCCTGGTTTTGTAAGGGATGCCACCTTATGGGCAAGAAAGCTCAAAGGGTTGGTATCCGATGCACGGCATGAAATTGACAAGGAATTCCAGTTGTACGAGTTACAAAAAGAATTTGCCGATCGCAAAAGGAGATTTGAGGAAGAGTCGAGAAGTATTCTCTCTAAAAACGATATTCTGAAATTGGACGGGTCTGGTCACCAGTCTCATCAAGTTAGCAAGAATGAAGACGATGCGCGCCCTCAAAACGATGCGTGATGACTCCGGGTTTGAGCAGCAACCCTTCATTGCTCATTTAGTTGAGTTAAGATCCAGAGTCATTAAATCTCTTATTGTTCTGGGAGCTGTTTTTTTGGGGCTGACATTCAAGGCTAATGATATTTATGTCCTTTTCTCGGTTCCGCTGACGAAGAATTTACCACCCGAATTCCACATGATTGCAACTGGTGTTGCATCGCCGTTTCTTGCCCCGCTCAAACTGGTTCTTTTTCTGGCCGTTGTTCTGTCAATTCCATTTGTGCTCTATCAAGCGTGGTCGTTTGTAGCCCCAGGGCTCTATCGTCATGAGAGAAAGCTCGCTTTTCCGTTGCTTTTTTCCAGCGTGTTTTTATTCTATCTGGGAATGGCTTTTGCTTTTTTTGCCGTATTGCCGATCGTGTTCAAGTTTCTGGTCATGACAACCCCTCCTGGCGTTGCGGTGATGACTGACATCAATCAGTACATGGATTTTGTTCTGACACTTTTTTTTGCCTTTGGATTGTGCTTTGAGGTACCAATTCTCACTATTTTGCTGGTTATTGGTGGGATTATGGATCGAGATGCGATCGCAGAGAAACGGCCTTATGTGATCGTGCTTGCATTTGTAGTGGGCGCGATTTTGACGCCCCCAGACGTCGTTTCTCAGACCATGCTAGCCGTTCCTATTTGGCTGTTATTCGAGTTGGGTCTTTTTTTTACAAAATTCTTGAAAGCTCGCGCGCACCCATCATTAGTTGCTCATTAGACCTTACTTTTTTTAAGTTGAGAGGTACCCATGGCTTCAAATCAATGCCCCCAATGCGCTCAAACCCTTGCTTCATCAGAGACAACCTGTATCCAATGTGGAGCTAGGATCAAGAGTGGGATCGAGCCGCCAATCAAGACCTTCAGTGGGAAACTTTCTGCGATTGGTATGCTATGCCTAGCCGTAGCAATCATAGCAACCGCATTTACAATGTGGTGGGGCCCGGCGCTTCTCTTTCCTGCGGTGGCATTTTTGATGATGTCCAAGTTCCTCTGATCAGTAGAGCAGGAATGGCCTTCGCTCATCGAGCCACTGTGCCTCCTGAGGCTTGGTATGGGCCTCTAGGTCCCCGGGTTCCGCTTCATGGTCATCCACCCACTCCCGAAGGTAAGTACCGCCATTGATTAAATCAATAGCGAGTCGGTTGAGTTCATATTCGTAAGGAAAATTTCTCCATAACAAATATGAGGGATCAATAGAGCGTATGGCCTTGAACGCGAGTGCTTGTAGTCGCCAAGGTTTGAAGGCGTTGTGATCGTAAAAAGGGCGCTCTGCATGCACTTGTATGGCTGAGCATAGCTTGCCTTGCCATTTGTGAAATGTTGGTTCAAACCAGCAGTTCCGAAGCTTGCAACCCTCAAGCCATTGGGGTGAAAGGCTTTGCATGACGCTCAGAACCTCATTGAAATTAATGTCACCAGAACCAAAAAGTTCGAGCGGTCTTGTGGTGCCTCTCCCTTCGGAGAGTGTTGAACCCTCTAGCATGACGGTACCAGGGTAGACCCTTGCCATATTTAGGTTCGGGGCGTTAGGGCTAGGGTTGATCCAGCACCTGTCTCCCTCTGGCCAGCCAAATCCAGGCGCATCATCTGGGCTCCAGCCTTCCATAGCAATAACACGGTAGTCCACGTCCAGTTTTAAGGTGGATATGAACCATGATCCAAGCTCACCAAGCGTCAATCCATGACGCATTGGCAAGGGGCCTGCTCCTACGAAGCTCTCCCATTCTGGTTCAAGAAGCGTCCCTTCGGCAGGTCTTCCTATTGGGTTGGGCCTATCTAGTACCCACACACTTTTGTTGTAGGTCGCTGCCGCTTCAAGTATGTATCTAAGCGTTGTTATGAAGGTGTAGATTCTGCATCCTAGGTCTTGGAGATCAATCAATATGACATCGAAACTATCCATCATCGATGCAGTAGGTCTTCTGACCTCGCCGTAGAGACTGAAAATGGGGATTCCATAGTGAGGATCCAGCTCATCCTCTGTCTCGATCATATTATCTTGTTTGTCCCCTTTTAGACCGTGTTGAGGCCCGAATGCTGCTGTAAGCCGAAAATCCCTCAAAGCATGAATTCGATCTAAAGAATGATTGAGCTCTCGGTCTATTGATGCGGGATGAGCTAACAGAGCTATCCGCTTACCTGTCAGAGGCTGCCTTAATATGGGGTCTTCAAGAAAGCGATCGATTCCAAATTTCATGTCACTTAATGGTCCTTAACGTGTGGGTTCAAGTTGAAGGCAAGAGCTAAGCTATTAATGTCGTGAAAGTCAGGGCTGGAAAGAGGGTGATGCAGTGCCCAGTGGATCTTATGACCACTATGGGTATGAGTAATTGCACAAATCCCCATTTGTATGAAGCTTGAGTCATTCTCCTCGCTGGAGGAGTTGAGAAGGGAAACCAATTCTGTTTTGTCGATGCTTACGTCCAGATTGAACTCATGTTTTGAATAATGAGATTCGATAAGGGGACTAGCTTCTATTGTGGGATCGCATCGATCCTTTCTATAGGAGGTAAATGAATAGACTGACCAATTCCCGTTTGGGGCAAAATTAAATTCTAGATAGCTGGAGTGGGATGCTTGGCTTATGAAAAGCTCACAACAAGTCTTCATCCAGAGATTGTCTTTCCTCTGAGCTTTTTGACCTTCTTTTGCAGGTTCAACCTCAAGAAGTTTCATGTCTCCTAAGAACTTATAGCCGAGGCGAAGCGCGTTGGGTTCAAGGCTTAGCTCTACAGAAGCTTTTTCAATGAACGAGGCTTCTTCTGAAGGGTGTGTTTTTAGATCTAAAATCATGATGTTGCTGACAACTGCCTTCCTAGATCAAACGTTGATGGTTTCTATTCAGCGCGTACTCGGCGATTTGTCCATAAGCAATATTGGCATCATTGGGCGGTATTCTCTCATGAAGCAAGACTCTGAATCCGGACTTTTCAAGGAGATATTTCGCCTGTTCAGTTAACAGGCGATTCTGGAATACTCCTCCTGTTAAGCCTACTGTGTTCGTCTGGAATCTTTCTGAAATGCGGAGCGCCTGCTCTAAAATGGCATGAGCAAGGCTAGAGTGAAAAAGAGAAGCTCGTTCCTCCTGACTTCTTTTGCGGTCCAGCAAAACCTTGAGCAACGGTTGCCAGTCAATGGTACGAATGCCTCTATCATTTTCATTCATCGGAAGAGGTATGAAGTTATGAGTGAATGAGGCTTTTTGCTCTAAGAGCATAGCCGCTTGGGCCTCAAAGGTAGAGGCTTCGCAGAGCCCAACAATCGCTGCAGCAGCATCAAATAGCCTTCCAATTGAAGAAGTGTAAGGACTTTGTATTGATTTGCTCCAAACGTCTCTTAAAACTGTAGAGGATCGATTTGATTCCCAGTCTAACCCAGCCTCCCAGCATAGGGAGAGTGCTGATCGCCAAGGAGCTCGACTCGCAATATCTCCACCCAATAGTTTGAAGGGCTTGATAGAACCTACTTGTTGCCATTGTCCCGCTGTACCGTAGAAAGCCTCTCCCCCCCAAAACTCTTGATTAGTTCCGTACCCAATGCCATCCCAGGTGAAAGCAATTATGGGTTGGGTTTCGGCGTGTTCGGTGAATAGAGCGGACGCATGGCAATGATGGTGATAGGCACTTACCAGTTCCATGTTCTGATCCTTTGCCCATTGCCGTAGAAGCGAGTTCGGTTGTGGATCGCACACCATGGTTTTGGGTTTGACACCAATCAAGGTTTGAATGTCGTGGAAAGTTTCTTCGAAACGGTACAGCATTTCGATTGTGCTGATTGTTCCGATATGTGGCGTGATGAAAGCATATGATTCAAGGCCAATGGCCATACAGTTCTTGTTTTCAGATCCAAGGGCGAGAAGAGGCTCTGAAAGGCGAAAATTCAGCGGTAGCTCTATTGGTGAAGATCCTCGACCATTTCTTAAAGGTCTGGGATTCAATCCGATACGAAGGTAGACGCTATCCTCGGCGGACCGAAGGATTGGACGGTCATGGCTCAGCACGAAGTCAGCAAGAGTTTTTAGGGAAGGCTCTTTTTCGTCGAGTATAAGTGGCTGTCCTGATTGATTAGCAGAAGTGCAGACCAAGGGCCCATCAAAACCAGACAGCAGCGCGTCATGAAGTGGGCTGCTCGGAAAAATGATCCCGACTTTACTGATTTGGCCAGTTACTGAGGGGGCTAGTCGATATGTGGGAGATTTGTCCGCAATGACGATAGGGCGTTCCTGACTGATCACTAGATCGAATTCTGCATTTGAAAGATCTGCAACAGAAGAAAGCAAACGTGAGTCGTTTTTTTTTGTTGCAGCTAACATGACCGCAAAAGGTTTGTTAGGTCGTGTCTTGCGTTTTCTGAGCTCTTGAACGGCCCCATCATTGAATGCATCACAATAAAGGTGAAATCCCCCTACACCCTTTACCGCTAAAATGTGACCTTGTCTTAAAGCCCAGATCGACTCAGCTAAAGGGTCGCTGTTATCCAAAGCTCTTGCCAAATTTTGATGTGAGGCTGCGGCTGAATTTGAGTAAAACCTCAGGGTCGGGCCACATTTCGGGCAACAAATGGACTGGCTATGTAGTCGTCTGTCCGAATCACACAGATACTCATCGGTGCATTCTGAGCAGGGCATAAAAATATGCATGCTCGTGTTGTTCCGGTCAAAAGGCAATTGTTGAATAAGGGTATATCTTGGACCACACTCACTACAGTTAATGAAAGAATATCCAAAGCGCCTATTTTTTTGATTCTTAAATTCTTCTTGGCACGATGGGCACGGTGAAAGATCAAGCGGAATGTGCCCTCTTGCGGACAAAGAAGTGTTGCTGCTTGAAAGGACTTGAAATCCGTCTAGACCAGATAACGAATCACAGCGTTCATAAACAATCTGTTCAATGGCCGCCGATTGAGGGAGCCTTGAAATGATATCGGAAATAAATTGCAGTAGATCAGCAAGAGAAAGCTCAACCTGAATTTCGACTTGACCGGAAAAATTCCTCACCGATCCGGTGATGCCTCTTTCAAGGGCAAGTTTCTTGGTTGTCGGCCTAAAGCCTACCCCTTGAACAACCCCGCTAATGATAACTCGCCAAGATTTTGGTCTCGATTTTGTAGACATCCCATCTCAGACGAGTCTTAAAGAGTGCGAGAAATATTGATCTATAACTCTGGGGTCTTTGCGCTAGTCTACTTTAGTAGAAGAACAGGAATTGTAGAAAGCTCGATAATTTTCCGGCTGATAGAACCGGTTAAAAGGTCTGAAAGTGAGCCAAGTCCTCGACCATTCAGAACTATTTGGTGGCAATTGTATTCAACTGCGCAAGCAGCAACTGTCTCGGCAATCTCCCCAACACTAATGTGAAAAATGTAAGGTAACCCAGCCTTGTCCAATCGTTCTCGTGCCTGGGCCAACGCTTTAATACCCTCGTCATGATGATAGGTTCTGAGTTGATCTGCACTCAAAAACATTCCAATGTCGCCGTGGAGATCCGGTTGAACATTGAGGAGATGAATTTCGGCCTGAACCTCTCTAAAGTTATCCGTCCAGGACAATAGGTCTTCGATGACCTCTCTTGACTGAATAGATGAATCAACAGGGACAAGCATTTTCAACATCTAAATTACCGTCTTATACATGGGTTACTGTTTGATTTGGTCATCATCGTTGACTAGGTCGAGGATGGGTTTTTTAGGTAGTTGTGCTTTTTGATGGTTAAGCCACCGGCCAACAGCAACGACTATACCTGCGGTGGCAAGAGGAATTAGCTCACCGTATACGGATAGTGATGGGTTGTTGAAGACGCTCTCCAGAGCGGGGTCTGTGACCAACATTTCTCCAGAGACCCATCCCAACAGCGCGGAGCCCAAGGTCACGATTAGGGGTGTACGCTCCATGACTTTCAGGATCAAGGTGCTGCCAAAAATAACTAACGGAATGCTAACCATGAGCCCTAGCATGAGCAGAAGATTATTTCCTTTAGCTGCCGCTGCTACAGCCAAGACATTATCGAGGCTCATGACGAGGTCGGCTAATAGAATGGTACGAATTGCTGCTGTTAGCGTGTTTTGCTCTTCAATTTCACCATGCCCCTGCTCGGCCTCAGGGGAAATCAGCTTGATTGCAATCCAGAGAAGGAAAAAACTGCCCACAATCTTGAGGTAGGCGATTTTTAGGAGTGACAGCGCCACAATGGTTAGGATGACCCGCATAGATATCGCTGCTACGGAGCCCCAAATAACGGCCTTTTTTTGTTGTTTCTCCGGTAGTGATCTGGCCGCAAGCGCAATCACGACAGCGTTATCCCCCGATAAAATGATATTAACCAGCATGATCTGCCCAAGGCTGATCCAGAAACTATGGTCAGTGATCGATGCAAGCATGGGAGATAAAGATATTGCTATGAGTGAATTGACGTGCGCTTTTCAGCAAAGTCATTCTATCAGTATGTTGGCTGGGGCGGGATACAATCCGACTAGTCCTTGTAATAATGGAGAGAAGCTTTTGACGCGGGTGATATCGACGGAGGTGGGCTTAGGGAGGGAACTTCCTGATTACAGCGATGATGTCCATAGCAATACAGTCTAACGCGTCAGCATCGGCTATCAGTAGCTGCCCGATACTCTCATCCTTGACGGCTTTTTGACAATTGGAGTGTCCGAGAACAATCTTTTTTGTCGAAACTTGTTCTACTGACCATGTCGAGGCAATTGACACATTGGAGGATGGAATCTGGTCGAATTGATTTATATCCAATTTGATCCGGAGGTCCACATTTTTTGGGGTTGCGGCACTCCCACTATCACTAATCCAATAAGTTTTTCCCAAAGATCGGGTTAAGCTGAACCGAAGTCTTTCGGTAATTTGTGGGAGTAGAGGCTCCGCCCATGCGTTTGTCTCGCTGATGTCAATCTCTCCCCCCCTCATTGACTTGGTGACGAGTTGAATTCGGTCGATTTCAGGAGGCAGGGAAATGGGCCCTAGCGACACCACTGTCTGAGCTGAGCCCAAATTGTTGGATGACGCTTGTCCCACACTCGGGCGCAGTGAGAAAACGTGTTTTTGTGGGGATCGGAAACAAGCAGATAGCAGAAAAGCTCCAATCACCCAGATTAGTATTCTACTATTTATCGCCTTTCTCATTGAGCTTTGCCTCTGATGATGGACTCAGGTTGATTATCTAAGGTGTCTGCAAGAGACCGGATTGAGCGTGCGCTTGCCGTTGTTTCTTTGAGCGTTTGCCTTAATTCGGTTTGAAGTGGGGCATCCGGGTCTAAAAGGCGATGAAGATCGCTTAGCGTATCTCTCAGTTCGGTAACAGTATCTGGTGATTCAGCAGAGGGGCTTTCGTCAAGCTTCTTTAGTATGGAATCAAGTCTGATAGTAACGGCATTAATATTCGCGAGGCTGTTCCTAGTATTGTTGCCGATGTCCTCAAGAGGCATCTTGTCGATTTTGCGCATGATGCTAGTTACAGATTGCTGGAGTTCACCCACGGTGCCTGGAACCGTTGGAAATTGAAGAACGTCCTTGGACCAATCCATTGTAAATTTTGGGGCATCCATCACAAAGTCTGCGGAAATATAGAGTTGCCCAGTCAGTAAGTTCCCATTCCGAAGTTGTGCTCTCAGCCCTTTATCAATTAGCTCCAAAATAAGGTCGTGGTTCCTACGTTTGCTTTGATTGGAATGTTCATTGAATTCGCTCCCCAATCGTTCTGGAAAAATTAGGACACGAACAGGAAATCTGAAATTTTTGCGCTGTTTGTCATAAGCAATATCAATTGACTGTACTTCGCCTACCGCTATCCCCCGAAATTCGACAGGCGCCCCAGGAGAGAGTCCTCTTACAGACTCCTTAAACTCAAGCTCGAAGAGAATAGGATTCCCTCCAATGGTTTTCATGGCTTCGGATTTGTCCTTATGGAGTGTGAAATGACTGCCCGCATCAGCAGGACCCAGTGGATTGGAGCTGGGGGGGCTCTCAAATGCAATGCCACCGGCCAAAATTGAGCTCAGTGATTGGGTTTCGAGTTTCAAGCCACCACTATCGAGAGTGATGTCGACACCGCTAGCATTCCAAAATCGGGTATTCGTTGTGACAAAGCGGTCGTATGGAGCGTGCACAAAGAATTTGATATGAACATCGTCTCCGGAGCTATCTAGATCGTGAGCAATCACCTCGCCAACCTCAATGTGCCTGAAGTATATCGGGGAGCCTACATCCAAGGAGCCAATATCCTTAGCCTCCAATACGAACTCCTTTCCTGGCATTCTGCTGATGAGTATGGGAGCGGTCTCTAAGCCTTGGAAATGCCGTTTGGGTTCCTTGGAGCTGCCAACATCAATGGCGATATATGCACCAGAGAGAAGGGTATTAATTCCTGAAATGTGCCCCCCGGTAATGCGGGGCTTCTCTACCCAAAACCGTGAATCGGCCACAAGCAGGGGTTCAGCATCTTTGGTGAATGAAGCCTCAACAAGAATCTTGCTTCGATCAGAAGATATGTTGATAGAGGTGACTTCACCTATATCAACGTTCTTGTAGCGAATTTTTGTTTTGCCCGCTTCTAATCCTTCTGCCGTCAGAAAAGTGATCTCAACACTAGGACCACTCTGCATAATGCTTTTTCCGGCGATCCAGATACCAAGGATCAAGGCTATTAGGGGAACCAACCAAATCAGTGAGATTTTGGATTCAGGTTCTTGGCTATTTACAGCGGTTGGTAAGTCTTCAAAAGACGGTTGGTCGTTCACGGAATCTTCCTATTGGGGGCGTTTATCCCAGATTAAGCGAGGATCAAAGCTCATGGTTGCAAGCATGGTCAAAACGACAACTCCCCCAAAGGCCGCTGCACCCATTTGAGGGATTATGGTGGCGAGGCTTTTAAGCTGGACAAGCCCACACAATATGGTTAGTACATAGATGTCGAGCATAGACCATCTTCCGATGAACTCAAGTGCTCTATAAAGTCGGGCACGTTGGAGCCTTGATGCATACCCGCCAGTTCCTGCAGTTATTAGAAGGTAGGTCATCGCTAAGAGTTTGATAAGAGGTACCAGTATGCTTGCAAAGAAAACTAAAGCGGCAAGGATCCAGGAGCCTGAGTTCCAAAGATATATGATTCCGCTCAGGATAGTATCTAGTTGTTCACCAAATATAGAGCCCGTTTCCATGATGGGCAGAAAGTTGGCTGGAAAGAAGAGAATATAAGCAGCTATTAGATATGACCATGATTTCTGGCTGGAATTGGGCTTTCTGAAGTGTAGTAAGCCATGACATCTAGGGCATCGTGAGGAATGCGACTTAAAGGTTTCTCGAGAGGCAAGACCGCAGTAGTGGCAGTTGAAGATGTGATATTCGGCGGCAGTATGAGCGTTCAACGTGGTTCAGATGTCTCGTTGTTCGACAGGCGGGCCCATAATGCTTGAGTGTCTAGAATACTCATTGCGCTTGCAAAAAAAATCAGCAGCAATCCATATGACCAAAGGGCAGGTCCCGGTGTGATGTGTGCCAAATGCGATAGTTTTACAATGGACACCAGAACACCCAGCATGAAAATCTCAACCATGCTCCAAGGTTTTGTGTACATCACCAGCCTGAGCATTCGGGGCAATATCGTGGCTCTAAAACCCAGAAAAGCCGAAGCGAGAATGAACGTTAGAGAAAAAATCTCGAGAGCCGGGGCAAGAAAGGTAGTGCTGAAAACCAGGGTAGCGACTGATTTCATGTCATCTTTCCAGAGACTACGTGTTGCTTCAAGTAGCGATGATGCGTGTGTTTGGCCTTGAGCTTCGATGGATAGTAAGGGAGTGCTGTTTGCGATGGTGAATGCAATACAAGCAGCGATCAGTAGCGCAAGACTTTTCTCCAACGCATAAGGATTGTGCTTTCTTAAGATGGCCCGACACCGAGGGCATGAGCTAATCTTTCCTGACGGTCTTATCGAAGTGCGCAGGACAAGATCGCACTCTTTGCAAACCACAATGTGCGACCTGTTCGGCATTTTGATTCCGGTATTCAAGTTGCCACACCCCAGTCAACTATTAACAAGGGTGTGGTCTGAACCTAATCCTATTTTTTTACAACATCGGTGGGGTTAACTTCGCGGGGAAGAATAGGGGTTTCGGTGCTGATCTTAAGGTCGGATAGCAGATTTAACTCATTTTCAATCTGCAAGAACTGACCCGCTATAATGGCGTTAGTTGCCTTTTTGATGCGGTTGTAATACTTCCGGAACAGATCGTTGCGCTCATCTCTGACGTTGAGAGATCTCACGGCGAGATTGTCAGCAATGTCGTTATTCATGTTGTCGTAGTTGGTGGCGTAGTCCCTGATGATGTTGTAACGCTCATCAAATATCTTTTTTAGCTCGGCTTCATAGCCGTAGTACTCGCGCCAAAACGCATCATGCTCAGATGCGTTGAGATTCAGGGCCTTTTCTATGAGCGCAATTTTCTTTTCTCTATACTTCGCGCGGTCAGCGTCCAGGGCTTTCATTTCTGGATCATTGGCAGTGATTGGGGTAAGTGGCTTAGGGCCAGAGCAGCCAGATAAGGTAATCATGGCGATGAGCAGGCTTCCAAGCGTGATTAAAAGACGCGACTTAGCGATATTCATGGGTTTTTCCTTCTTCTCTGTGAGCAAGTGAGTTCATTCTATCTTATCAAGATGCAATTTGGCTCTAACACGCTTAGCTCACTTGGTGGACCGGAAGCTGATATTGGTCGTGCGATCTTGTTGCCAGCGTCAGTGGTCTTCTCTAAGACCATATTTGCGTACTCGATAGCGCAGAGTTTCTCTTGTTGTTCCAAGAGCCCTTGCGGCTCCGGTCACATTGCCTAAATGTCTATTGAGGGTGGTCTCGATAATGTATCTATCCATATCATCCAGATCCATGCTGCCATCAAGAGGAATGAAGAGACCATCCTCGCTGTTCTTTAATTCCAGTTCACGTTCGGCGCCTGCATGACCCGGTAGTTGGAGCCATTGAGACGGAAACATCGGGCCATCCGAGAGTAAAACGCACCGCTCAACAACGTTGCGAAGCTCCCTTACATTGCCGGGCCAGTGATAGCGCTGGAGTTCAGACCAGACCTTGTCTGGTACGATTTTCACTTGCTTACCTGCTTTTGCATTGAACTCTGCTATGAATAGTGGAACCAGCTCAAATAGATCCTCTGTAACTTCTCTCAATGGGGGGAGGGTGACTCTAAAAACACACAGGCGATGGTAGAGGTCTTTTCGGAACGCCCCTTCCTCAACCATGGCTTCTAAGTCACGATGACTGGCAGCAAGGACTTGAACGTCCACTTTGATCTCTTTTTCAGAGCCTAATCTTCTAAATCGCTTATCTTCTATGGCCTTTAGTAGTTTTGCTTGAAGATCAAGTGGCATTTCACCTATTTCATCGAGGAAAAGAGTGCCACCATCAGCCTGCTCGATCAGGCCCCTATGCCGCCCCACCGCGCCAGTAAAGGCGCCAGCCTCATGCCCAAACAGTTCGGATTCAAGCAAATCTCTGGGCAGAGCGGCACAATTCAGTTCAACGATAGAATTTGTTCCCCTTTTGCTCCCATAGTGCAGAATTCGCGCTACCAGCCCCTTTCCTGTGCCTGTTTCTCCACCAATGATTATTGCGCTAAAAGGGACTTTGGTAAGTCTCGCAAGCATTTCTCGAACTTGCTGCGCAGCTTGACTTCTGCCGACATAAGTATGAGTTGAGTATTTTCGATGCCCCAGTTCTGCCTGATCATAAAGTTTTCGCTGGGCTACGGCACTACGTGTAGCGCTGGCAACAATGAGGTCCAACCTGTCCATTTCGCAAGGCTTTTCTATGAACTCATACGCGCCAAGGCGAAGCGCCCTAACTGATTCCTGAACGCTTCCGTAACCGGTCAGTAAAAGCCATTCGCTGTGGAGGAGTTTGCCTTTGAGTTCTTCCAGTAGGTCAAGTGAGTTACCGTCAGGCAAATTCATGTCGGAGAGAATCAGTAGGGGGTCTAGTTGTTCTTCTTCTAAGAGTTTTCTGGCTTCAGCCAGCGACTTTGCCAAAACAACATCCCAGCCTGACTTGCGGTAATGTCGGGATAGTTCCTGTCCCAGGAGGGGCTCGTCTTCTATTAGGAGTAAAGTGTTTGTCATGGGATTGGAAACCAATATAGGGCATATTCTTGGGGGGGAAGCACTAATCAGGCCATTGATGAAAGGGGGGTGAGGGATAATGTGGGAGTGCCTTGTGAGAGGGTTGGCACAGAATGGTAAACCCGAGATGGTTCAAATGAACCAAATTATGGGGGGTTAATGCATCTTCATGGCGAAAAAAAACCGGTCGTCCTGTTGAGGTGCGACCGGTTTTTTATAGGGTGCTTTATTACTCGAGGTTGGCGTGCCTAGCTCGCATATCTTCTTCCGGAATACCCTTCTCATGAATGATATGAGAAATAGTTGCTTCTAAGAAGATCAGGGTCGACAGTTCAAAGACTGTTCCCATTGGCATGCCGAGTACCTTGGTAAACATGTCAGGCGAACCGATTGGAATCACCTTGTTTGACATGTCAGCAAGAGTTGAGCTGGTCCTAGATGAAATAAGGACCAATTCTGCCCCCAGTTCCTTTGCTCTCTTGGCGAAGGCGATCATCGTCTCGGTTTCACCTGAACCCGAAATGACAATGAGTAAATCGCCTTTCTTTAGGCTCGGAGTGACAATTTCGCCGACAACGAAAACATCGTATCCACCATGCATCAAGCGCATGGCAAAGAACCTTGCTACAAGAGCTGACCGACCGGCCCCCGCAATGAAAATGCGGGAAGCGCGATCAACCATTTCGGTAAGTTGCCTATCATAAGCAGAATCCGTTGCATCGAGAATGCTCGTGATTTTGTCTATGATGAGTCTACGATGCCCCATCTTATGCGGCCTCGATCAATTCGCGAATTTCGCGAGCTGAGTCAGCGGGGGAAGGAGCGCCGTAGATGGCTGCGCCTACAACAACGATGCCAGCGCCTGAGCGAGCAACCTGCTGTGCAGTTGACTGCTTGATGCCGCCAGCTACTGAAATGCGAACTGGAAGACCAAGCTTAGCTACAAGCTGCAGATCGGCAAAAGGCGTCTGGCCAGCAGCCTGTGCGTCAAGACCGGTATGAACACCGATGATCTGAGCGCCGAGCTTTGCTGATTCACGAGCGCAACCTGCCTTGTCAGGTACGTTGATGAGGTCAACCTGAACTTCTGCGTTGTACTTGTTTGCAGCCTTGATCACGCCAGCAATCGTAGGCAGGCCTGAAACGCCAAGAACCGTAACGATATCTGCACCGGCTTCGAAGAAAGGAGATGCTTCGTATTCGCCTGCATCCATCGTCTTAAGGTCTACGAGGAGGAGTTTGTTTGGGAATTTCTTCTTGAGCTCTCTAACCAAGCCCAAGCCATTTGCCTTGATGTTTGGAGTACCAATTTCAAGGACATCGACGTAAGGAGCTGCCAGAGTAGCGAGCTTGAAGGTGGTGGCGTTGTCGAGTGAATCCAGCGCCAACTGAATTAATGGTCTTGCCATTGTTGTGTCTCCAATAGTTATGGTTAATTTAATGCTCGCGTGAGATGCATCTCAGAAATGCATTGTTTCGAAATTTAAGATAGAAACATCACGCGTGTCAACACGCCTGACCCGCTTCCCCCGGACCAATGGTAGTCAGGGGGAGGCGGATTGGATTGATGTAGGCCGATTACGCTGCTAAACCGTTGGCCTTGAGGTATTTGGCAACTCCGGTATCAGAAGCAGGTTTGGCTGCCTGAGGAAGAGAGCCAATATATCTTTCAACACCCGTAGCTGCTTTTTGTGCTGCAGCCGGTGCGGCTTCAGCAGCTTTTGCTGCGCTCGCAGGCAGGGACTTGATGTATTTTTCAACGCCCGTAATTGCCTTTGCGGGTGCCGCCGCTGGCAGCGTTTCTACATAACGCTGTACGCCTGTTTTGCTGGCTGAGGCTGCAGTTGGTGCTGAGGATGAAATCTGCTCAACGTATCTTGCGACACCCGTAGCGCCAGAGGCTGCAGGAGCTTGAGCTGCGATAGGTGCTGAAGCTACAGGAGTTGCTGCGCTCTTGTTTCCACCCTTTTTCATGAACCAGAAGGCGGCAGCTGCAACACCCACACCGGCAAGAATGAGAGGAAGATTGGATTCTTCTTTAGGAGCGGTTACTGGCGCGGATACGGTTTTGGATGATGAATAAGAAGAGGCGCTCGACGAGCTGGATGAGCTCATAGAGGGCTTGGAAGGCTCTTGGGAGGATGAGCTCTTCGTGGCTTCAGCGTGCTTTGAGATCAGCGCTGAATCCTGAGAAATGATTACTGGCTGAAAGTCAGCAGCAGGATACTGCGACTCAGCATGCGCCTGAAGACCGGTCATCAGTGCAGCCGCAATCGAAGCTTTGATCAGATTGTTCGTTTTCACGTCTTTCCCCTCTGAAATTATAAAAAGTTTTAGGATTCTGTTTGGGGCAGGGATCCCTAGCATAGACCCGCCGTAGTATAAGGTGGGCTAGTAGCAAATGGAATATCTAGTTTGGCGCTTGGGTTTGTATTGACCTCTTCGTTATGACGCTTCAGGTGCATTCAACTTCCCAGTAATGGGTAGAGATGATCCATTTTCTCAAAGGGGATAGCTCCAAGATTCTGATAGTGAATGAATTCCTCTGGTGTGGTCAGTGCAAATACATGCATGCCGGCGGCCACTGCTGCACTCACTCCGTGCTCACTATCTTCAACGACAGCGCACTTCTCAGGGCGGACCCCCATTTGTGCTGCCGCAAAATAAAAAAGCCCAGGGTCTGGTTTCCAGCTTTCACATTGGTATCCGCTAAAGATCCTATCCGCAAAATAAGGGAGCAATCCAGTAACGCGGAGGCTAATCATCATTTTTTCCATCGGTCCATTGGATGCGACACAGGTTTGAATCTTGATTCGTTCCATTAAGTTATGAACGCCGTCAATAGGCATCAATTCTTTTTCGAAGCGAAGCGCCATGAGTTCACGGGTAGTCTCCTCAAAATTAACAGGTAATTTTGATGAGGAGAGTTGCTCAATTAACTCGAGTGTCGCTGACATTTTTCTGCCTTTGAAGGTGCGAACGGCAAAATCTTCATCAAACTGGATATGCAGGTCTTTTAAGCACTCCAGCAAGACCTTAATCCCCAATCGTTCACTATCGACAAGCGTTCCATCGCAATCGAATATGATCAAATCGTAGTTCATGAGTGGGTCCTGACTGTTATGTGTTTTATGGCGAGCCTCAAAAAAGGCAGGAGCGCGATAAATCTAAGCAGGTGTGAGGTTTGCATAGGCCAACATTAGCCATTTGACGCCGGCTTCTTCAAAGCTGATCTGAGCCCGACACTGCGTCCCCTCTCCTTCTATGTCAGTGATGATCCCGTACCCAAACTTGTTGTGGATGACTGCTTGGCCAATTTTAAAGTTTTGGCTCCCGGAGATAGCTGATTCTGGTGGGGTGCTTGCCGGGTTGGCGCCTGCATTTTTGATGCGGATTTCTGAAATCAGATGGTTCGGTATTTCTCTAACAAAGCGCGACGGAAGGGGATAGTTGTCCTTTCCATAAATTCGGCGGTGTTCAGCGTGGGTTATGACGAGACGCTTCTTTGCTCGAGTTATGCCCACGTAGCAAAGCCTTCTTTCCTCCTCAAGTCTAGCGCCATCCTCGAGCGATTGCTGGCTAGGAAAAAGTCCTTCTTCAAGTCCGACCATGTAGACCTGGTCAAACTCTAGCCCTTTTGCTGAATGCAGAGTCATCAGTTGAACGCAGTCCTGGTGTGGATCAGCTTGCCTCTCACCGGCTTCAAGCGACGCGTGGGAAAGAAAAAGGTTAAGCATTTCGGCATCATTGTCTAATGCGTATTCATTAGAAAATTGTCTTGCGGCGTTAATGAGCTCGTTAAGATTTTCTAGGCGCTGTTCATCTTCACTATTTTTCTCGGGGGCATACTGCCTTTTCAAGGCAGACCGTTCAACGGCTAATGCCACCTGTTCGTGTAGAGAGAGGCCTTTGATATCCAGGATCATTGATTCGATCAATAAGATAAATGCTTCAAGCGTATTCTTGTTACGTTGGGATATGTTTTTCTGGGCCGCAAGATCTTTAAGGGCCTGCCAGAGTGGTACTGACGCCGCACGGGCTTGTGCCCGAATGCTCTCAACCGTCTTTGCGCCTATCCCTCGAGGTGGAGTGTTGATGATCCGCTCAAATGAGGCGTCATCTTGTGGATTATTCAGAAGTCGAAGGTATGCCAGAGCGTCCTTAATCTCTGCGCGCTCAAAAAACCGGAGACCGCCATAAACGCGATATGGGAGTCCAAAAGTGATGAGTCGCTCTTCAAATTGCCTAGACTGTGCGTTCGACCGATAAAGAATGGCAATTTCGCGTGCACGCTGTCCCTCATTAATAAGAGAACGTATTTCGTCGCACACGAAATAGGCTTCATCCATCTCGTTAAATGCGCGGTACAGGCGAACCGGATCGCCCTGATTAGAGTTGGTCCAGAGTGTTTTACCAAGACGATTGTCGTTTTTGCTGATCAGCGCGTTGGCTACATTGAGAATGGATTCTGTCGATCGGTAATTTTGCTCCAACCGTATCAGGCTGGACTCAGCATGATCATTTTGAAACTTAAATAAGTTTTCTACTTGAGCGCCTCTCCAGCTGTAGATGGATTGATCATCATCACCGACCACGAAAAAGTTTTGCCCCTTTCGGGTGAGTAGATGCAATAGGCGATATTGGATGTGGTTAGTGTCTTGAAATTCATCCACAAGGACATGTTTGAAACGATCAAGATAAATTTCGAGCACATCGTCTCTAGTTTGGAGTAATTCAAGGCTGCGCAATAGGAGTTCAGCGAAGTCGACCAGCCCAGATCGATTGCAGATGGCCTCGTACTCACGATAGATCTCAGCCAGTTGAAGGTAGTCTGGGGCCTCTGATGCACTGATGCGATGGGACCGGAGCCCCCGCTCCTTTTGCGCATTGATAAACCAAAGAGCCTGTTTTGGGGGGTATCTGGATTCGTCTAGCGCTCTTGTTCTATAGATCCGTTTTACTATTCTCAATTGGTCATCAGTGTCCAAAATTTGGAAACCCGAGGGTAATTGAGCGGCTTCATGGTGGATCCGGAGAAGCTGATGGGCGATCCCGTGGAAAGTGCCTATCCACATTAAGCGGGTAGGGCTCGAAACTAACTCCTGAATTCTCAGCCGCATTTCATTTGCGGCTTTGTTTGTGAAGGTTACGGCAAGGATGTTGCCTAAAGAAACTTCCTCAAAGCTGAGTGCCCAGGCAATGCGATGAACTAGCACACGCGTTTTTCCGCTGCCTGCCCCTGCCAGAACAAGATTGGTTCGGTTTGTTGAGGTGACGGCGGCCCTCTGCTGAGCGTTCAACGGCGCCAAAATTTCGGTGACATCCATGAGGATCATTTTACCGGATTTGGCTTGCGCCATAATGTGTTTGGAAGGAGAATCATGAGTTTGTTGGCAGGAGGTTTTATGGCTTTTGATTATAAAAAAATGTTACATAAGGAATTCAATGTGGGTTCCAAGGAGACACGCATTCGATATGGGGTAGGCATTGCCTTACTGCTTATTTCAGTTTTTATGGCAAATATTCTGTTTTTACTGGTTGGGGTGGTTTTGGTGGTCACAGCCAAAATTCAGTGGTGTCCCATCTACTCTGGAATGGGTAAGTCAACGGTGGAACCGGGTGAAGAGCCCCCCGTGTCCAAAGCCCATTAGGGCTCAATTGATTTAACGCCGCCTGGGGGTTCCCCCTTATTCATTGATGCCCGAGTTTTTCAAGACTCGGGCATTTCTTTTTCCGGGCCTCACCAGCTCGAACCTATAAGTTCAACTCATTAACCCCTCCTCCATGGCTTGGGGTTATCCCTTTTTGTTTAAAAAAATCTAAAAGCCTATTGACTTAAGGCTTTAGGCTTTCTATATTCGCGCGAAAGTGGTGAAAAGTGGGGAAGAGTGGGGTGAAGTGGTTTTCTGAGGGCGCTGGGTGTTTCGCGGCGTAAGTTCGATCAATCTGGATGAAAAGGGTCGCTTGGCGATCCCGAGTCGCTATCGCGGAGAAATCACCGATTGTTGTGATGGTCAGTTGGTGGTGACTGTAGGTCTGGATCGTTGCCTCCTGCTTTATCCATTGCCGGAATTTGAGGAAATTGAAAAAAAGCTTGTGAAGTTGCCTGCACTCAATAAGCAGGCTAAGCGCTTACAGCGCTTACTGGTTGGTCATGCGACCGAGAGCGTAATTGATACGCAGGGTCGCTTCTTAATTCCCGAGCCACTCAGAAAGTTTGCGGGACTTGATCGAAAGGTATCCCTGATTGGTCAGGGTAATAAATTTGAAATTTGGGACGAAGATGTCTGGGCGTCGCAACGCGATCTTTGGATTGAGGAGGAGCGGGCAAGCGAGGAAGAGCTTGGGCCAGAACTGATGTCGCTGTCTTTTTAATGGGCTGTAGTGAGCTGGTTCACGAGACTGTTCTTTTGGAAGAGGCGGTCTATGCGTTGTCGGTGGGAAGTCAAGATTTTGTTGTGGATTGCACTTTTGGGCGGGGTGGTCACAGCGCAGCAATTTTAGAGCGTTTAGGGCCTCAGGGTAGGCTCCTGGCGCTGGATCGGGACTATGAGGCTTTCGGTAGCGCTCAAGCCAAACGATTAGCTCAAGATGAAAGATTTGAGATAGCCCATGTTCCGTTCTCGGAGTTGGCTAATCAGGTAAAGAGTCGGGGAGTAGACGGTGAGGTGGCTTCAATATTGTTTGATCTTGGAGTCTCTTCACCTCAGCTCGATGATCCGGAGAGGGGTTTTAGCTTTATGCGTGACGGGCCCTTGGATATGAGAATGAATACGCTGGCTGGACAGACTGCCGCAGATTGGGTGAACACGGCGGCTGAGGATGAGTTGGCAAGAGTTTTCAGGATTTACGGGGAAGAGCGTTTTTCGAAGAGGATTGCGCGGGCAATTTCTGATTATAGGAAGAGCGGTGAGTTTAAAAGTACAGGAGAGCTGTCCAAAGTGATTGATTTGGCGATTCCCTTTAGAGAGAAGGGAAAGCACCCTGCGACACGCTGTTTTCAGGCGATTCGAATTTATCTGAATCGTGAGCTTGAGGAGTTGGAAGTGGCTCTTGATCAAGCGGTAAGCCTGTTGCGACCAGGCGGGAGATTGGCCGTGATCTCTTTCCATTCGTTGGAGGATAGGATCGTAAAGCGATTTATCAGATCCGAGGAGAGGGGTGAAGGGGGAAGTGCTGAGTCCTTTATTTATGGAGGAAGCGACCGAGATTCCGGGCGGCTGAGAAAGGTTGGTAAAGCTATTTTCCCGAATTCACATGAAGTCGAGCGTAATCCTCGAGCAAGAAGCGCCGTCCTCAGAGTGGCTGAGAGGGTTTAGTCGTGAGGCTGATTTTGGTCTTAATTTTTTTTGCCGTTGGATCAGCTTTAGCTGTTGTTCACATGAAATATAAAACCAGAATGCTTTTATCGGACTATCAGCAGGTGCAGCAAAAGCTGGATCTCTTCGAGGAACAATTAGCTCAGTTGCAGCTTGAACAAAATACATGGTCCGATCGAAGTCGAATCGAAAAGGTGGCTAGAGGCCAGTTGGGTATGGATTTCCCTCTTCGAGGGTCTGTAATTTCTATTAAACCTTGAAAGGTCTGACGTCATGTTAATCATTAGGCCGAAGAGATCCGAACAAGATTACAGTGGTCGTTGGAGAGTTCTGCTGAGAATTATGATGGCAGCACTGCTGCTTTTGGTAGGACGCGCTGTTGATCTTCAGGTTCTGGATAAACAATTCCTCAAGCATCAAGGTGATCTGAGACATGTAGGGATTATTCCGGTTCCGGCGCATAGAGGGAGAATAACCGATAGAAATGGTGAGCTCCTTGCGGTGAGCACGCCAGTGAAGTCTATCTGGATTAACCCCAAAGAATTCCTCAAATCAAAACCGTCAGCAGATAGGCTAAGACTTTTATCTCAGGGGCTTGGAATGAGCATGGAAGAGCTCATCGCAAAAGTCTCAGATGAGGAGGCGAAGAGCTTCATATACGTCAAACGTAGAATGAACCCAGAACAGGCTGATCAAATTACGGGTTTAGGCGTAGCCGGAGTCTACTCTGAACGTGAGTATCGTAGGTTTTATCCTACGGGAGAGGTAACAGCTCACCTTCTTGGTCTCACGAATATTGATGATAAAGGCCAGGAGGGAATGGAGTTGGCCTTTGATAGTTCATTAAGAGGTATTGATGGAGCTAAACGGGCTGTTCGAGACGGCAAAAGAAGAATAATTGAAAAGACTGAGGAAATACGTCAGCCAATTCCAGGGCGAGACCTTTCTTTAAGCATTGATGAGCGCTTGCAATACATAGCGCACCGAGAGTTGAAAGATGCTGTCACTCGGCACAAGGCTAGATCCGGCACAATTACGTTGCTAGATGCTAAAACTGGAGAAGTGCTTGCGATGGCAACTGAGCCATCGTTTAACCCCAATGCAAGGGGAAAAGGTCAGAGTGGTGAGGCTTCGAGAAACCGAGCAATAACCGATCTGTTTGAGCCCGGATCAACGATGAAACCTTTCGCGGTTGCCTGCGCACTAGAACTAGGTCTTGTAAATCCGAATGCCATCATTAATACCAATGGTGGCCAGATGCATGTGGGCAGCAATATTGTTAAGGATGTTCACAGTTACGGCTCTATGGATGTAACAAAAGTACTCCAAAAGTCCAGTAACGTTGGAGTCACAAAGATTGCTTTAACCGTGCCGCCGAGAAAGTTTTGGGCGTTCTATAACAATCTGGGATTTGGTCAGCCACTCGATACGGGTTATCCCGGAGAGGCAAAGGGTCGCCTTTCGGACTACCGGGGATGGAATGCGTTCGAGCAGGCAACTTTATCGTTCGGATATGGCGTTGCGGCATCCAACCTTCAATTGGCGCGCGCCTATTTAGGGCTTGCGAATGACGGCGTGATCCCAATGGTTAGTCTGGTAAAACGAGAAGAACCGGCCGAATCACATCGGATTATGTCGGCCAAGACTGCGTCTACCGTACGAACCATGCTGGAGACCGTTGTGACTAAGGAGGGAACAGCATTTCAGGCTGCGGTTCCGGGATTCAGGGTCGCAGGGAAAACAGGGACTGTGAAGAAAATTGGTGAGCATGGTTACAGTGGTAATCAGTACAACGCCGTTTTTGCTGGTATAGCACCTGCTAGTAATCCAAGATTTGTTGCCGTAGTTATGATAGACGAGCCGTCTGCTGGCGATTACTACGGTGGTGTTGTTGCTGCCCCAGTCTTCTCTAGAGTAATGGAGGAGTCGCTTAGGTTGATGAATATAGCTCCGGACGATCCTGTCACGCCAATCATGGCGGCTCGACAGAATGAATCTGCCTTGTGATCTATCCCGCCATGGACGAGGGCATGAAATCGTTAAGCTCTCTCCTGGCGGGATTGGGCCCTTATGAGTGTGAGGCGGAGCTTTTTTTTAGCGATATTCAACAAGACAGCAGAAGAGTCTCTCCCGGGTGCCTTTTTGTAGCCCTCAATGGGCTTCATCGCCATGGACTTGAGTTTGCCGACCAGGCGATCAGGGGGGGATGTTCAGGGATCATTTACGATCCTGAGGCTGGCGGTTCAGAGCTGGTCAAGGCGGTAAAAACTGTTAGATGTATTCCGGTAGAAAATCTGGGTACCAAGCTAGCAGAAGTTTCAAAAAGATTTTTTGACCACCCCTCTAAAGATCTCATTGTGGTGGGTATTACCGGAACTAACGGAAAAACCTCTACAAGTCATTTTTTAGTCGAGGCCGCGTCTTCGAAGTTCAGAGGTGCTGTGATAGGGACCTTGGGGTGGGGAACTCCGGGAGACCTTTCGGATACATCGCACACCACCCCAGATCCCATTGAGATTCAACGAATCTTAGCTAGTCTTAAGAAGGCAGGTTATCAATTAGTTGTGGTTGAGGCCTCGTCCCACGGTCTGCATCAGGGGCGTCTTGCGGGTGTTGATTTCAATGGCGCCGTTTTTACAAACATTACGCGCGATCATCTGGATTACCACCTCAGCTTGGAAGCCTACATTGATGCCAAGATGGCAATTCTTGGATTCGACCAGTTGAGTTTTGTGGTTTCGAATGCAGATGATCCTTGCCAAGTCACTATAAACGAAAGGATTCGCAAGGGCGTGAAGCATATTCAATTTAGCAAGAAGCCAAGTGGAACTCACATGGTTTCTACGAAAACTGTTGAGCAGACTTCAAAAGGAATTAGCTTTGATTTATGTTTTGAACGGTTTCGACAGAGAGTCAATGTTCCTGTATTTGGCGTATTCAATGTTGAAAACTTAATGGCTACTGCCGGGGCACTTTTAGGCTTGGGATTTGGAGAGACTGAAACTGCAGAAGCCTTGGTTCGAGTCAAACCAGTGCCGGGCAGGATGGAGCGAGTTATTTCAGCAAATCCCCCTGTCGTGATTGATTATGCACATACACCAGATGCGCTAAAGAATGCTCTGCAAGCATTGAGAGAACACTGTGGGGGAAAGTTGTGGGTCGTTTTTGGTTGTGGTGGTGACCGAGACAAAGGGAAACGACCTCAAATGGGAGAAGTCGCGGCCGCAATGGCCGATGTGGTCATCCTTACAGATGACAACCCCCGTAGTGAAAAGAGTGAAGATATAATTCGAGATATTACGTCCGGTATGCCAATCGGTCGCGCAATCGTAATTCCATGTAGAAGCCAGGCGATCCAGTATGCACTTGAAGGTGCGGCAGCAAATGATCTCATCCTAATTGCAGGGAAAGGTCATGAGTGCACGCAAGAAATTAATGGGGTGAAGTTTCATTTCGTTGACCGCGAAGAGGTTGAAAAAGCCTCGAAGGGACGAAATTTGTTGTCTGAGACAGTTTAATGAAGAAGTCTTCCCGTTTTCGTCCCTGATAAGGGATTGATCGGAAGGCCATACTAAAAACGTAGAGGGTACGATGCTCCTAAGTCTGGCAGATTTGTTAACGGGTTACTTTGATGGTTTTCGGGTTTTCCACTACCTGACTTTCCGGGGGATTTTAGGTGTTCTTACAGCACTCCTAATCTCATTCATTGTTGGCCCCGCCATGATAAGACAGTTAAGTCGCTACAAGATTGGCCAAAGTGTTAGGGATGACGGGCCCAAAAGTCACTTCTCTAAAGCAGGTACCCCAACCATGGGGGGGGCTCTCATCATTGTGGCTGTGACGCTAAGTACGATTCTTTGGGCGGATCTAACTAATCGTTACATTTGGGTTGTACTGCTGGTAACGGTTGGATTTGGCCTGATTGGCTTTGTAGACGACTACAAGAAACTTGTCCTCAAAAACAGTAAAGGACTTGCAGCGCGATACAAATATTTATGGCAAACCTTGCTAGGTGCGGCAGCAGCCATGTTTCTTCATTTCTCGGCGACTGTTCCTGCTGAAACGACACTAATTATCCCGTTCATCAAACAATTCGCTTGGAATATGGGGTGGTTCTTTCCTGTGCTCACGTATTTTGTGATTGTAGGCACGAGTAACGCGGTAAACCTCACAGACGGGCTTGATGGCTTGGCCATAATGCCTACCGTTATGGTGGCAGGCGCTTTAGCGGTATTTGCCTATCTCTCAGGCAACACGGTTTTTGCGGATTATCTGGGTATTCCTCATGTGCCGCTAGCGGGCGAGTTGGTGGTGTTCTGCGGAGCGCTAGTTGGGGCGGGTCTAGGGTTTCTCTGGTTCAATGCTTACCCCGCGATGGTCTTCATGGGCGATGTGGGGGCGCTCGCTTTGGGGGCTGCTTTGGGGACGCTCGCCGTTCTGGTTAGGCAGGAGATTGTTTTAATGATTATGGGGGGAGTTTTTGTGGTTGAGACTCTTTCCGTAATGATTCAAGTGATGTCATTCAAGTTGACGGGTAAGAGGGTCTTTAAGATGGCGCCTATTCACCATCACTATGAACTTAAGGGATGGCCTGAGCCAAGAGTCATCGTGCGATTCTGGATTATCTCGGTTATTTTGGTTTTGTTTGGTCTCGCGACACTCAAGCTAAGGTAGTTTGCCAAGTGAAGCCCCAATCTCGACTATGAACAATACATTTGGAGAGTCCCTTGGAATGAACGGCGACGACCGCGTCTTGGTTGTCGGTCTTGGCAAGACAGGATTCTCAGTCATTGAGTATCTCAATAATAAGAAGATCCCCTTTGCTGTGGCGGATACAAGAGAGGCGCCACCTTACTTAGGTCGTTTCAAAGCCACCTATCCAGGGCACAAGGCCTATTTGGGTGGTTTCGACTACGATAACTTCAAAGGATACTCACACCTCATCGTAAGTCCTGGCGTCTCCATAAAGGACCCGGTCATCCTTCAGGCACAAAGCGAAGGTGCAATTATTCTGGGTGATCTTGATCTCTTCGCTGCCGATGCCCAGGCGCCAATTGTCGCAATCACGGGCTCTAACGGCAAAAGCACCGTGACTACCTTGGTTGGGCTCATGGCGGAGGAGTGTGCGCTCAGAGTGAAAGTAGGGGGTAACTTGGGGACCCCCATGCTTGAACTTCTGGATGAATCAGCCGAACTCTACGTACTGGAACTCTCCAGTTTCCAGTTGGACACCTGTGGTGATCATTTCAAACCTCTGGCGGCCACAGTTCTGAATATCTCCCCGGACCATATGGATCGCTATGACGATGTTCATGAGTATGCAAATTCCAAATCTACGATTTTTCGGAATGCGGTCGCTTGCGTCATAAATGATGATGACGCGCTTGTTTGCAGAATGGTTACAAGAAGTACGAATGTGGTTGGGTTTTCCACTATTAACGCTAGCGCCGACTATTCGATAAGCCTTGTGGGCGAGGAGGAGTGGCTTTTCGTACGTCATGAACCGCTCATGAAATGTATCGAGGTGGGGCTTAGGGGCCGGCATAACCTGGCCAATGCGCTTGCGGCGTGTGCGCTCGCGGATAAAGTAGGCATCCCAAGAGCGGGGATGGTCCCAGTTCTTCGACGGTTTAAGGGATTGGATCATCGGGCGCAGGTGGTCAGTGAAGCCAATGGTGTTACCTGGATTAATGACTCCAAGGCTACGAATGTGGGTGCATGTATTGCGGCGCTTAATGGTATGGATCGTCCAGTCATTTTGATCGCGGGCGGTGATGGCAAGGGGGCTGACTTTGAAATCCTGAGAGATGTAGTTCGTGAAAAGGTGAAAGCGGCTATCTATATCGGCAGGGATGCTGAATTAATGGAGCGGGCTTTAGGAGATCTGGTTCCTACGACAAAAACATCCCAACTCGACGAGGCCGTAAAGCTGGCAAATCTTATGGCCACATCCGGTGACATTGTCATTTTGGCTCCTGCCTGCGCCAGCTTAGATCAGTTTAAGGATTATCAGGAGCGAGGACGCGTGTTCGCTGATAATGTGAGGGCATTATGAATACATGGTCTTCGCCACGTAGCAAAGGACTAGTACTGCAGTGGCGTGGGCGTCGATTCTATCTGGATACTATTCTTCTATTGGCAACGCTGAGTCTTCTCCTTTTTGGTTTCGTCATGGTGGCATCTGCTTCCCTACATCTTGGCGATCGCATGGGGAACGACAGTTTCTACTATCCGCGCCACCAATTGATCCACATCGCCACAGGTATTATGGTTGGGATTTTTGTGGCATCCGTGCGGCTGGATCGATTGAGAACAAAATCCATGACCCTCTATTTTCTGGGGCTGCTTCTTCTCGTTATGGTATTGATCCCTGGTGTTGGTAAGGTGGTTAACGGAAGCGCAAGATGGATCAACCTCTTTGTCGTGAGGATTCAGGTTTCAGAGGTGTTCAAGTTAATTGCTGTCATTTACGTTGCCAGCTTTATTGACCGACACATTCACGTTGTAAGAACTTCTGTTCAGGGTATGCTCAGGCCTTTCATGCTCCTGTCAGTCGGGGCTCTATTAATGTTGATGGAGCCGGACTTTGGGGCGACGGTGGTTATTATCTCCACGGCTATGGGCATGTTGTTCCTAGCTGGTGCCAGTATCTGGCAATTCGTTGCCCTCATCTCAATTGTTGTCTCAGCAGGAGTCCTGCTGATTGTTGCAGCGCCATACCGGTTAAGACGTGTCCTCAGTTTTGTGAATCCCTGGGACGATCCTCTTAATAGTGATTTTCAGCTGAGCCAAGCCCTGATTGCCTTCGGACGCGGTGAATGGAGTGGTGTTGGGTTGGGCTCAAGCATCCAAAAGATGTTTTATCTGCCCGAGGCCCATACGGATTTTCTGTTTTCAGTGATTGGAGAGGAGTTGGGGCTTGCTGGGACGATTACAGTCATTGCCCTTTTCATGGTGATTGTTTGGAGAGCCTTCGTGATAGGCCAGATGGCAGAGCTTCATGGGACTCGATTCTCCGCATTTCTTGCCTACGGAATTGGAATTTGGTTCGGACTTCAATCATTCATCAATATGGGTGTGAACATGGGGATGTTGCCGACTAAGGGGTTGACGCTCCCGTTAATGAGTTATGGTGGCGGGAGCATGATGGTGATGTGTGCGGCACTTGCTGTTCTTTTTAGGGTGAAAAGTGAGGCGATTGAGGCGGTATCTGCAAAACCAAGAGTGAGGGCTTCATGGTCAAGCGCGTGATGGTATTGGCCGGAGGCACGGGCGGACATGTTTTTCCGGCACTTGCAGTCGCGCAACATTTGCTATCGGAGGGTCATCAAGTTTCCTGGATAGGAACCCAAAAGGGAATAGAGTGGCGAATTCTGCCGAATCACCCTGATATCAAAACGAATTGGCTTGGTGTCACGGGCTTGAGAGGGAAGGGTCTAACTCAAAAGATCAAAGCACCTTGGATGTTGCTCAAGGCACTATTTCAGTCAGTCAGGGTGTTGTTGAAGGAAAAGCCAAATGTTGTTCTGGGTATGGGGGGGTTTGTGTCGGGTCCGGCTGGCCTCGCAGCTTGGATGCTTAGAATCCCACTAGTGCTTCATGAGCAAAATCGCATACCGGGCACGACAAATCGAATGCTCTCGCGAATTGCGGTTCAAGTGATGCAAGCCTTTGACGGAACTTTCCCCAAGGAAATAAAGCCGTTGACCGTAGGCAATCCCTTGCGAAATGAAATTGCTAAGCTATCAATGCACAACAAGAGTTATGAACCTGGAAGAGCTCTTCGGGTATTGATCGTTGGGGGGAGTCTTGGTGCTAAGGTATTGAATGAAGTCGTTCCAGAAGCGCTTTCCAAGCTTGATTTTGATCTCGAGGTTGTTCACCAAACGGGCATGGTGATGCTCGAAGAGACCGAAAAACGATATAGAGAGCTTAATGTCTCAGCAGAAGTAAAGCCCTTTCTCGAAGATATTGCCAAATCTTATCTCTGGGCTGACGTAGCCATTTGCAGAGCGGGGGCTATGACGGTTAGCGAACTGGCAGTTTTTGGTTTGCCGGCGCTACTGATTCCTTATCCTTTCGCAATTGATGATCATCAAACGGCAAACGCAAAATACCTCGCAGATAAGGGGGCCGCTTATCTATTACCCCAGAGTGCGTTCGATTCAGAGTCATTGGCTTCTGCTTTAAGGCGATTCGTATCGGACAGCGATCTTCTTGCAAAAATGTCCTCTCAAGCCCGTCTGCTTGCCAACCCAACGTCGACTCGAACTGTGGCCGATGTTTGCCTCAATAAGGCCAAAAATAACTGAATCGTGAGTGTGAATTGAATGCAAATTAACCACAAAAGCCATGGGATGAGCCGGATCCGGAGAATCCATTTTGTCGGGATAGGCGGCACCGGAATGAGTGGAATTGCAGAAGTCTTGTTGAACCTCGGTTATGAGGTATCAGGCTCAGATCTCGGAGAGAATGCCTCAACTCGGCGTCTGGCCAGTCTTGGAGCGCAAATTTATAAAGGGCATCAACCAGATCACGTCTCTAATGCGGAGGTTCTGGTTGTCTCGACTGCAATTGACCGCAGTAATGTAGAAATTGAAGCTGCAAGGGAATTGAAGATCCCGATTATTTCTCGGGCAGAGATGCTAGCGGAGCTTATGCGGTTCCGTTTTGGTATTGCGGTTGCTGGGACGCATGGAAAAACAACTACGACCAGCTTGGTGGCGAGTGTTCTGGCAGAGGCTGGTTTGGATCCAACCTTTGTCATAGGTGGACGTCTTAACAGTGCGGGTACGAACGCACAGCTTGGGGGCGGGTCATTCTTGGTCGCAGAAGCGGACGAAAGTGATGCATCGTTCTTGTACCTGCAGCCGATGATGGCGGTTGTAACCAACATAGACCGGGATCACATGGAAACATATGCCGGTGATTTCGATAAGTTGAAGAAGACTTTTATAGATTTTTTGCATCATCTGCCATTTTACGGGATGGCGTTTCTATGCCACGAGGATCAAGGGGTACGTCAAGTTCTACCCAGTATCACAAAGCCCTATAGAACCTATGGATTTTCTGATGAGGCGGATGTTGTTGCATCTGATCTTAGGCAGGAAGGAATGAAGAGCATTTTCAGGGTAAAGCGAAGAGGGGTCGATAGGCCGTTGGATGTGGTTCTCAGCTTGCCAGGTAAGCACAACGTTCTAAACGCTTTATCAGTGATTGCCATTGCGACTGAGTTGGGCGTTAGCGACGAAAAAATACAATCGGCCCTATTGAATTTCAAAGGAATTGGTCGCCGCTTCCAGTTGAATGGGGATATTAATCTGGCGGGTTCACGCGTGACTTTAGTCGATGATTATGGTCACCACCCGAGAGAGATAGAGGCAACACTTGATTCTGCAAGGCAGGCCTATCCAGATAGGCGGCTCGTCGTGGTTTTTCAGCCCCATCGGTTTACCCGGACGCGGGATTTATTTGAAGATTTCGTGCAGATTTTATCTCAAGCCGATTGCCTGGTTCTTTCAGAGGTCTATGCGGCGGGTGAAAAGCCAATCAGTGGCGCTGATGGACGGTCACTCTCAAGGGCGGTTCGTATGAGGGGAAAGATTGATCCCATCTTCATTGAGGATATCAGTGAGCTCAGCGCAATTCTCCCCCCGATTCTTCTTGATGGGGATGTCGTGCTAACACTAGGTGCAGGCAGTATCGGGCAAGTAGCTGCAGATCTGCCTGGACGGCTCGGAGAATGGGCCTGATGGGCGCGGTGTTTCGAAAGGAAAAAATTGGCTCAGCTAATGATTTCTCTTTAAAAGGGGAACTTAAGTATGACGTCAATCTTTCGGAGCACAACTCCTGGAGAGTGGGAGGTAAAGCGGATCGCTTTTATCTTCCCGCTGATAAGGAGGACCTGATCCAGTTCCTCCGACAGCTCCCGGAGAAGGAGCCATTGTTCTGGTTGGGTTTAGGAAGCAACTTGCTGGTCAGAGATGGCGGCTTTCGAGGAACTGTCGTTTGTACAAAGAACAGGTTAAAGGGCATGAAAGTGCTCTCTGAGGGCCTGATCTATGTAGAGGCGGGGGTGCCCTGTGCTTTAGTCGCCAAGTTTTGCGCTGATCAGGGCTTTATTGGGGCCGAGTTTTTGGCGGGCATTCCCGGGACTATGGGTGGGGCGCTCGCAATGAATGCCGGTGCATTTGGAGGTGAGACTTGGAGTTTGGTGTCTGGGGTTGAGACGATCAGCCAACATGGTGCAGTGTTCAATCGGTCAGTGGATGATTACGAAATCGGCTACCGATCGGTGCAAGGCCCGGAAGGTGAATGGTTTCTTGCTTGCACCCTAAGTCTCTCCAAGGGAGATGGCGCAGAAATACGCACCAATATCAAAAAGCTTCTTGCAAAGCGTTACGAGACCCAGCCGACTAACCAGCCAAGTTGTGGGTCAGTCTTTAGAAATCCGGAGGGTGACTTTTCGGCCCGGCTCATAGAAGCCAGTGGCCTTAAAGGATTTTCGATTGGCGGTGCGCAGGTTTCGCCTAAGCATGCCAACTTCATTGTTAACACAGGCCTCGCGACCTCGGATGACATAGAGCGAGTCATCCGGCATGTAAAGTCCGAGGTTAATCAAAAGTTCGGGGTTGATCTAATCCCAGAATTCAGGGTTATTGGAGTTCAAAAGGGAGCTGAGGAATGAACCATAAGAGCAAAAGCCCATCAGATTTCGGAAAAGTTGCAGTTCTAATGGGCGGTAATGCTGCAGAGCGAGAAGTATCCCTTAAAAGCGGAAAGGCAGTTTTGGAGGCTCTTCGGCATGTTGGTGTTGACGCTGTTGGATTTGATGTACAGGACAATTTAATAGAACCACTCGTGGGCGGAGCTTTTGATCGAGTATTTAATATTATCCATGGGCGTGGTGGTGAGGATGGTCAGCTTCAAGGCGCTTTGGAAGTACTAGGAGTCCCGTATACGGGTAGCGGTGTTCTTGCATCAGCCCTGAGTATGGACAAGCTCAGAACCAAGCTTTGCTGGCGAGGAGCAGGTTTAGCGACGCCACCTTGGATGATGATCTCGAGTGAAGAAGACCTCAAGGTCTGCGATAAAGAGTTAGGGTATCCGTTAATTATCAAGCCAGCAGCAGAGGGATCCAGTATTGGAATGAGTCGTGCCTCAAATTGGGACGAATTAATGGAGGCATGGAAGGTAGCATCGTTATATAATTGCGACGTATTTGCGGAAAGTTGGGTGACGGGTAGCGAATACACGGTTGCGGTCCTCGGTGGCGTGCCGCTTCCGCTTATTAGGCTTGAGACGCCTAATAGTTTTTACGATTTTGATGCCAAATATAGATCCAATTCCACGAAATACCACTGTCCGTGTGGTCTGGATCAAGAGCGGGAAAGCAGTTACCAGCAACTGGCTGCGAAGGCTTGTGAGGTTGTTGGTGTGAAGGGCTGGGGTCGAGTGGACATGATGGTTGACCAGACGGGAGCACCTTGGCTGATCGAGGTGAATACTGTGCCAGGTATGACGGATCACAGTTTGGTCCCTATGGCGGCCAAGAATGCCGGTATGAGTTTTGAGGAGCTTGTGATTCGCATACTAGAGACCAGTTTCGAGGACAAGTAAGTGCCAAGAGCCAGCAGAAGCAGCCGAAACTCAAGAAGACCACAAAGATCTCTGCCAAGAGTGGTTTTCGTCTCTCTGGGGGCTCTGTTTGGGCTTTCAGCCTGCTTTTTGGCGTTCAAGTTGGAGTTGGTTAACCCGGATTTGGGCCGTTTCTTTCCAATACGTAAGGTTCGTGTTCAAGGTGAACTGGCTAATCTCAACCCGGAAGTGTTTCAGCAAAGTCTTGCACCCTTGGTCGTTGGCGGTTTTTTCTCTGTAGACATCGCTGATATTGAGAGAATGGTTGAGTCTTCGGCTTGGGTTGATTCCGCGAAAGTCAACCGACAGTGGCCAGATACGCTTGTGATAGAAGTTTCTGAGCAAATGCCAGTAGCCCGATGGGGTAACGATTCGTTGCTTAGCAATCAGGGGATTGTTTTTAAAAAGCCCTCAGATCTTTCTGATTTGAGTGGTTTGCCTTTGATCTCTGCTCCAAAAGGGCGCGAAAAGCAGGCCTACGAGATGATGCTGGCGCTAAATGAGGCGTTGTCTCCGCGTCATTTAAACGTCATTAGCCTCGAGCTAAGCAATCGGTTGGCGTGGACCGCGAAGTTGAGCGATGGCCTGGTTATTGCGTATGGAAAGCAGGATCCCGTATCAGCGACGAACCGAGCGTTCGGTTTGCTGGCTCAGCTAGGAAAGGAGCGATCGGGAACGATCCGGAAACTGGATTTGAGGTATCAAAGCGGATTCTCGCTTGTTTTGAAATCTGATACGGATGTCTCCCCAGAGGTTCAGGGGATGACGGACAACAAACTTTGACGGCTGAGCCGAGGTTACAAAAGGGCGAATGAATGGCTAGAAAATCAGACCGTAACCTAATCGTGGGGTTAGACATAGGGACATCTAAGGTGGCCTGTATTGTCGGCGAAATCAATGAAGACGGCGAAATCGAGGTTGTCGGTGTAGGAACTCATCCTTCAAGGGGTCTTAAGAAGGGGGTGGTCGTTAACCTCGAAACTACGGTGCAGTCGATTCAGCGGGCTGTAGATGAAGCTGAGTTAATGGCAGGTTGTAGGATTAATTCCGTGTTTGCCGGTATAGCGGGTAGTCACATTATTAGCATGAACTCTCACGGAATTGTTGCGATCAAGGACAAGGAGGTCTCTCAGGGTGATGTAGACCGAGTGATCGACTCTGCCAGGGCCGTGGCTATCCCTGCCGACCAAAAGATTCTGCACATTTTGCCTCAGGAATATGTAATCGACAGACAGGAAGGCATCAAAGAACCCATCGGCATGGCTGGCATTCGTCTTGAAGCCAGAGTTCACATCGTGACCGGGGCGGTCAGTGCTGCGCAAAATATTGTGAAATGTATCAGGCGTTGCGGGCTAGAAGTTGAGGACATCATCCTAGAGCAATTGGCATCAAGTGCTTCGGTCCTGACAGATGATGAGAAGGACCTTGGAGTTTGTCTGATCGATATCGGTGGCGGAACTACTGATTTGGCCGTCTTTACCGATGGAGCGATTAGGCATACAGCGGTAATTCCGATTGCTGGTGATCAGGTCACGAACG
Organism: uncultured Methylococcus sp.; assembly: GCA_964343925.1. Lineage (GTDB taxonomy): Bacteria > Pseudomonadota > Gammaproteobacteria > Methylococcales > Methylococcaceae > UBA6136. The sequence continues at coordinate 24,368 of CAYFLM010000002.1, read as the reverse complement.
ATATTGCTGTGGCCTTGAGAACACCGACCCAATTTGCCGAGGAGATTAAGATTAAACATGCCTGTGCGCTGACACAGTTGGCTTCACTAGAGGAGTTGATTGAAGTCCCAAGTTTGGGGGAGCGTCCAATTAGGCAGATCTCTAGACTTAATCTGGCTGAAATTGTTGAGCCACGATATGAGGAGTTGTTGCTTCTTATTCAGTCTGAGCTTCGCCGAAGTGGATTTGAGGATCTAATTGCGGCCGGTATCGTACTCAGTGGTGGAAGCTCCAAGGTCGAGGGGCTGGTTGAACTGGCTGAGGAAATCTTCCATGTGCCTGTCAGGTTGGGAGTTCCGCAATACGTTTCCGGTATGAACGATGTACTGAAAAATCCCGCTTATGCAACGGGAACAGGGCTATTGCTTTTTGGAAAGCAACAATTAGGGCAAGGTAGTAGGGTGGGACCAATTGGTCCGGGTTTGCAAAACCTTTGGACCAGAATGCGAAACTGGTTCACCGGCAATTTTTGATGGTGTCTATAACAACGGGGTGGTCTCATGAAGTTTGAACTTGTTGATTCTTATAATCAAAATGCGGTCATAAAAGTCATCGGAGTAGGTGGCGGCGGTGGTAATGCCGTTAACCACATGGTGAACAGTCAGGTAGATGGTGTCGACTTTATTTGTGCCAACACGGATGCTCAGGCCTTGAAAAGTCTCGGCTCTAGATCAGTTATTCAACTCGGGAACGCACTCACCAAGGGTCTCGGTGCGGGGGCTAATCCTGATATCGGTCGGCAGGCTGCTCTCGATGATAGAGATCGTATTCTAGAGGTTCTAGAAGGCGCCGATATGGTCTTCATTACGGCAGGCATGGGTGGTGGAACAGGCACCGGTGCGGCACCCGTTATTGCTGAGATTGCCAAGGAGGCTGGAATATTGACCGTAGCGGTGGTCACAAAGCCTTTCGGTTTTGAAGGTAAGAGGAGAAAGGATACGGCTGAGAAGGGTATCGAGGAATTGAGTCAGTTCGTGGATTCTCTAATTACGATTCCGAATGAGAAACTTTTGCCCGTTCTTGGTCGTGATGTCAGTCTGATGAGCGCATTTGCTGCGGCAAATGATGTGCTTCTGGGAGCGGTTCAAGGGATTGCCGATCTCATCACGCGGCCAGGTCTAATCAATGTTGACTTTGCAGATGTCAGAACGATCATGGCGGAAATGGGCCTTGCCATGATGGGTACGGGCGTAGGTCATGGACAAAATCGTGCGCGTGAAGCAGCTGAGGCAGCTATTGCCAGCCCGCTTCTAGAGGACATCAATCTGCAGGGCGCGCGTGGGATCTTGGTCAACATCACCGGTGGTATGGATATGGCCATTGGAGAATTCGACGAAGTCGGCAATGTCGTTCGCGAGTTTGCATCAGATGATGCTGCCGTTGTAATTGGCACCGTGATTGACCCTGATTTACACGATGAATTGCGTGTGACCGTGGTAGCGACCGGTTTGACCAGTCAGAGACAGGCAAACGAGCCAACGCTCAAACTTGTTAAGACAAATACGGGCGGCATCGATTATGGTGAACTAGCCACCCGCCCCGCTGTAACGCGCAAGCAGACTCAGCATGAGGTTAGAGGCGAAGCTAAAAAAGAAAAGGAAATGGACCTCGAGTATCTCGATATCCCTGCCTTTTTGAGAAGGCAGGCAGATTAATTCTACTGTCTGATTTAGGTCTCCAGCTGTAAGACTGAGGTTTTTCGGCTGGAGAATATGATGGCGGCTGTTGTCATCGTCAGCAATCAAGTCTGGAGCAAAATATGATCAGACAAAGAACCTTGAAGAACATTATTAAAGCCACAGGGGTGGGCCTGCATACTGGAGAAAAGGTTTATTTGACCTTAAGGCCGGCGGCTCCCAATACAGGGATTGTGTTCAGGCGGGTAGATCTCACTGATCCGATTGATATTCATGCGGCCCCTCAGAACGTAGGGGATACGACGCTATCTACGACTTTGGTTAACGGAGATGTAAAGGTTTCTACAGTCGAACATCTTTTGTCTGCACTTGCTGGGCTTGGAATTGATAATGCTTATATCGATGTCAGTGCCCCAGAAGTTCCGATTATGGATGGAAGTGCGGGCCCCTTCGTTTTTCTTATCCAGTCGGCTGGTGTAGAAGAGCAAAACGCAGCTAAAAGGTTCATTAGGATCAAAAAGCCGGTGAAGGTACAGGATGGTGAGAAATGGGCCAGCTTCGAGCCTTATGATGGATTCAAGGTTTCTTTCACAATTGATTTTGATCATCCTGCCTTTCACGAAGACACCCAATCGGCCAGCATCGATTTTTCGAGCACGTCTTTCGTCAAGGAAGTCAGTAGAGCAAGGACTTTTGGGTTTATGCGAGATATCGAAGCCCTTAGAAAGCGTCGCTTGGCCTTGGGCGGAAGTATGGAAAATGCGATTGTTGTCGATAACTACCGAGTGCTCAATGAAGACGGTTTACGTTATGCCGATGAATTTGTTAAGCACAAGATACTTGATGCAATAGGGGATCTTTATCTTTTGGGCCATAGTCTGATTGGATCTTTTACGGGATACAAATCAGGGCATGGGTTAAATAATCAGTTGCTTCGGGAGTTGATTCGTAATGCTGATGCATGGGAAGCCGTCACCTTCGAAGACGAAGCGACACTTCCAATTTGCTACAGCCAGTTAGCCAGAGTAGCTCAATAGGCTCTTTATAGAGAGGCAGCCGGTACCCCCAGCTGCCTCTCTATATCTCGTTAGACCGATCGTCTTCAGTCAGGGCCCGCTTTATGGCGTCAATCGCTGAAGGAACGGATCTGGAACGCGCGCTATATGTTGATCTTGAGGGGGCTACAAAGTCGGAACGATCTTTTTCGACCTGTACCCGCGTATGACGTATCTCAACAGCTTCTATCTTTTCATTAGCCGTCCTACCGAATTCTTTTGCTAGCAAAACCGAGTAAAAACGGATTTGTGAAGCCATTCCTGCAGAGTGAGCATAAATAATGAGGTTACCCCCTTTTCGTATGCAGTGACTGCAGGACTCCGAAAGGTGGGCGGGCAGAATTGATCGAATCAGCTTCATTAAAGATTCTTGCTCTTCCATAACCTCCTTTACCTGTCCATGTCTTGGATATGACAACAAGGTGGCGATGGATTTTAGACCGCTCATGCTGGGATTCTGATGTTTTCTCAGTAGAAGTAGGTGGTTTTGCGGTTGAATGATGCTTCTAGCTCATTTTGGCCTGTCTTTTACGGTATCATTGACGGATTTTTCAACTTACTCCAATTCCGGGAAACTGATCGATGTTAGGCAATCTCGTCAAATGGGTCATAGGCAGTCGCAACGACAGGATTATTGCCAAGAAAAAAAGGATTGTGAAGCGGGTCAACGCTTTTGAATCACAAATTCAGGCTTTAAGTGATGAGGAATTGAAGGGCAAAACCGCCGAATTCCGGCTGCGCTTAGAAGGTGGTGAAAACCTCGAATCAATCCTCCCCGAGGCTTTTGCAACGGTTAGAGAGGCCTCTAAACGTGTCTTGGGCATGCGGCATTTCGACGTTCAGCTTATCGGCGGTATGGTGCTGAATGACGGCAAGATTGCCGAAATGAAAACCGGAGAAGGCAAAACACTGGTGGCTACACTTGCAGCCTATCTCAATGCTTTACCCGGCAAAGGCGTTCACGTCGTTACTGTGAACGATTACTTAGCTAAAAGAGACTCGGAGTGGATGGGTAAGATCTACGAGTTTCTTGGGTTAAGTGTCGGCTGTATTCTGAGTACTTTGAACACTGAGGAGCGTCGTATTGCCTATGCGGCAGACATAACCTATGGAACTAATAATGAGTTCGGGTTTGACTATCTTCGTGACAACATGGCTTTCAATTTGGAGCAGAGGGTCCAGAGAGAAAAGTCATTCGCGATTGTCGATGAAGTCGACTCCATCCTGATCGATGAGGCAAGAACGCCGCTCATTATTTCTGGGCCCACCGAAGATCGGAGCGATCTGTATCACAAGATCAACGTACTCATTCCAAAGCTTGCCAAGCAGGAAACGGAGCATGGCCCAGGAGATTACAGCGTTGATGAGAAATCCAGGCAGGTTTTTCTAACTGAATCAGGTCATGACCACATAGAGAGGCTGCTGGAGGGCGTAGGACTCATTCAGCAAGGGGAAAGCCTTTACGATGCTCTGAATATTCGGTTGATGCATTACATTAACGCGGGTCTTAGGGCGCATGCCTTGTTCCAGAAAGATGTTGACTACATCGTAAGGGACGATCAGATCATCATCGTGGATGAATTTACGGGTAGAGCGATGACTGGCAGACGCTGGTCTGAGGGCCTTCATCAAGCCATTGAAGCGAAGGAGAATGTCCCCGTTCAAAATGAAAATCAGACGCTCGCGTCTATTACTTTTCAGAATTACTTCAGGCTGTATAGCAAGCTTTCAGGCATGACCGGGACAGCGGACACTGAGGCTCCTGAATTTCACCAAATCTATAATTTGGAAGTTGTCTGCATACCGTCTAACAGAGCAACGTTGCGGAAAGATCTTGGTGACATGGTCTATCTGACGGTAGGTGAAAAATATCAGGCAATAGCCGCAGATATTCGGGGTTGCGTTGAGCGCCGTCAGCCTGTGCTTGTAGGTACAACCTCGATTGAGAACTCTGAGACGATTTCTAGGTTATTGACTAAAGAGGGAATTCCTCACAAGGTCCTGAACGCAAAGCACCATGAGCAAGAGGCGCACATTGTCGCTCAGGCGGGTATGCCTGGAGCGGTTACGATCGCCACGAATATGGCCGGACGCGGAACGGATATCGTGCTGGGCGGCAACCTAGAAGAAACTACTGGATTTGACGGTTCAGATTTGCAAGCTGCGAAGCAGCAATGGGAGCTTCGCCATCAGGAAGTGGTTGAGGCTGGAGGACTTCACGTTATCGGTTCGGAGCGACATGAATCTAGGCGTGTCGACAACCAGTTGCGTGGGCGGTCGGGTAGACAAGGCGACCCGGGGTCCTCGAGATTCTATCTTTCTCTTGAAGATCCACTCATGAGAATCTTTGCTTCAGAGCGCGTGGGCGGTCTCATGCAACGACTTGGAATGGGAGAGGGAGAGGCGATTGAACACCCTTGGGTCACTCGAGCAATTGAGAATGCTCAACGGAAGGTGGAAGCACGCAACTTTGATATCCGAAAGCAGTTGCTTGAATATGACAACGTTGCAAATGATCAAAGAAAAGTTATCTATCACATGAGGGATCAGCTCATGGTGCTTGATGATATTTCGGAGACGATTGATGCTGCACGTGAGGATGTGGTTGCAACAATTATTCCCCAGTTCATTCCTCCGCACACATTGGAGGAGCAGTGGGATGTTGCTGGTTTGGAGGAGATGCTCGAGCGCGATTTCAATGTAAAACCGGCCATCTCAGAGTGGATCGATTCGGATTCTAGGCTGGATGCAGAAGGCATTCAGTCGCGAGTTACAGATGAACTAGCGAGTCACTACCGAGAGAAGTCCGCCGCAATTGGATTGGGTGTCATGAGGCATTTCGAGAAGACGGTTATGTTGCAGGTTCTCGATGATTCCTGGAAGGAGCATCTTGCTGCTATGGACCATCTCAGGCAAGGGATTCATCTCAGGGGATACGCTCAAAAAGACCCTAAGCAGGAATACAAGAAGGAGGCGTTCGAAATGTTTACTTCGATGCTTGATCGCATCAAGCACGAAGTCATCGAGATCGTCTCTAAAGTTCAGGTTCACTCGGAAGAGGAAGTTCGGGAGATGGAGACTCAAAATCGCCCATCTCAAGACCTAGAGTATCAGCATGCTGAGGTCGAAGCTCTGGGAGTGTCGGAAGAGCCGTCTCAACCCATCGAGCCCCCCAAGGGAACCGTTCAAAAGCCCTTTGAGCGTGAAGCTGCAAAAGTTGGTAGGAATGAACCATGCCCTTGTGGATCAGGTAAAAAATATAAGCATTGTCACGGCAGTCTATCTTGAGCGGACCTATGAGCGTTCAACTGAGCCCCGTACCCGGTATTCGCTTGGGAGTTGCCCAAGCGGCTATTAAGCGGGCCGGCCGCGATGATCTGTTGGTGATAGAGTCGGCAGTTGGTTCCAGCTGCGCAGCAGTATTTACGCAGAATGCTTTTTGTGCGGCCCCTGTTATGCTGGCCAGAAGGCATATGGAGGCTCATCCCAGGTGGTTACTCATTAACTCTGGGAATGCAAATGCTGGAACCGGATCGCGTGGTATGGATGATGCGATTGAATGTTGCAAGGGTCTGGCCCAGGCTGTTGGGGGGGCTGATCCTGATCAGGTATTGCCATTTTCAACGGGTGTAATTGGGGAGTATCTGCCTCTCGATCGGATGCTTGAAGCGATACCGCTTGCGGTTGCCAACATGGCAACGGATAAGTGGGATCAGGCGGCCCGTGCAATTATGACTACGGACACAAGGCCCAAAGCAGCTTCACGACTGATCCGATGTGATGCGGGCAATATCGTCCTTACAGGCATTTGCAAAGGATCAGGCATGATCCATCCCAATATGGCGACTATGCTTGCCTTTATTGGTACAGATGCAAAGATACCCCAGACGCTTCTTCAAAGGCTTCTTGCCCGTGCAGTGGACCAAACCTTCAACTGTATTTCTGTAGATGGGGATACTTCGACAAACGATGCCTGCGTCTTATTGGCTTCTGGGCATTCAGGGGTTGAAATTGGAGATGAACAGTCTCACGACTGTAGACTTTTCTTCGACGCTCTATTGAGTCTTTGTTCAGAGCTCGCAGAAGCAATTGTCCGAGATGGCGAGGGCGCAACCAAGCTGATTCACGTCCAGGTTCAGGGTGCAGCGAATCGGGATGAGGCAAGGAAGGTGGGATTTACCGTGGCGCATTCGCCGCTTGTAAAGACGGCCTTTTTTGCCAGCGACCCAAACTGGGGGAGAATACTGGCCGCAGTAGGCCGTGCTGGGAGCGCTGAACTTGAGATTGAGCGGGTCAATATTTGGTTAGACGAAGTCCAAATTGTCGAAAATGGCGGACGCTGTGATCGCTATGAAGAGTCTTCCGGGGTCGCGGTGATGTCAAAGCCTGAGATTACCATACGCATAGAGTTGGGTAGAGGTGAGGGCGAGGCGGTTATTAAGACCTGTGACTTCTCGTATGACTATGTCCGGATCAATGCTGAATATCGCACCTAAACCATCCTGCCTTTCCCCCGTCGCTTGGTTTAACGCAATAAAAACGATCAAGAATGAGCTCTAACGCGCCTATTAATGTCGCGGTAGGTGTGGTGAGAGATTCGTGTGGAAAAATTCTCATTGCAAAAAGGCCCCTTGATACTCATCTGGGTGGGCTTTGGGAGTTTCCGGGTGGTAAGGTAGAGCAGGGCGAGTCGAATTCCGATGCATTGGCACGGGAGCTTGATGAAGAGTTAGGCATTCGCATCCTTTCCTCAAGGCATTTTCTCGAGGTTTCCCATCAATACGCGAGTATGAAGGTTAGGCTTCATATTTACGAAGTCAACCAGTTCGAGGGCGACCCTATTGGCCGCCAAAATCAGCTGATACGTTGGGTTAGCCCAGCCCAAATCAGATCCTTCTCTTTTCCTGAAGCTAATTACCCCATTGTCACCCGTTTAGCCCTTGGAGAGCTTTACGCGATCATCGATGAACCTTTGTTGAGCGGTCAAAAGATTTTGGATCAGCTGCAAACACTCATTGCTATGGGGGTCCGGCTTATTCGCTTGCGAGCGCCTTTGGCGGGTTCTCCATTCGAGAAGGAGCAGGTTGAAGGATTCATTCGTCTTTGTAGGGCGCATGAGGTTGACTTGTTGCTGACGGGGCCGCTGGAGCTCGTAAGGGCCTATGGTGCATCGGGGATTCACCTCACTTCCGCTCAGCTTATGGCGCTCAAGAGTCGACCACTGGCAACCGATTTTTGGGTGGGGGCTTCCTGTCATAAAATGGATGAGCTTCAGTACTCACAAGCTATTGGCCTTGATTTCGTCGTGCTTAGTCCAGTTAAAGAGACAAAAACACACCCTAATACGAAGCCTTTAGGATGGAAAGCATTCAAAAAGATGGCTGAGAGCGCTATTATCCCCGTGTTCGCCTTGGGCGGCCTATCGCCAGCTGACTTAGCGGAGGCTAAAGATAACGGGGCTCAGGGGATCGCAGCTATAAGAGGCTTGTGCCAGCAAAGCTTTGATGGTGCAACATAACGTACTATAACGGTGCAAATATATCCGGTTTCAATGCCCGATCCGGAGAGAACGTCAAAAATAAAAGTTGGCGCCTTTCTTGCTTGGGGAGATTGGATGATTTTTAACTCTGACTTAAGGTTAGCTTGCTAGGAGAGATAGAATGTCGAAGGCTAAAGATGTACTGAAGCTGATTAAAGAAAACGAGATCCGTTACGTGGATCTTCGTTTTGCGGATACGAAAGGTAAAGAGCAACACGTCACCATCCCCGCCAGCACGGTTGATGAAGACATGTTTGAAGAAGGAAAAATGTTTGACGGTTCTTCCATCGCCGGCTGGAAGCACATCAATGAATCCGACATGATTCTCATGCCTGATCCAAGTACGGCTGTGATCGATCCATTTTTCGAGGATCCCACGGTAATTATCCGCTGCGACATCATCGAGCCTGCAGATATGCAGGGTTATGAACGCGACCCTCGCTCCATCGCCAAGAGAGCTGAAGCCTACATGAAGGCCACGGGGATTGCTGATACCGCATTCTTTGGGCCAGAAAACGAATTCTTCATCTTTGATGATGTACGCTGGGGCGCAAGCATGCAGGGCAGTTTCTTCAAGATCGATTCTGAAGAGGCTGGTTGGAACTCAGAGAAGGTTTACGAAGATGGCAACATCGGACATCGTCCTGGTGTGAAAGGGGGTTATTTCCCAGTTCCGCCCGTTGATTCTTTCCAGGATCTGCGCTCAGCGATGTGTAACACGCTTGAAGAGTTCGGTATCGGTGTTGAAGTTCATCACCATGAAGTGGCTACCGCCGGACAGTGCGAAATCGGTGTCAGATTCGGCACCCTCGTTAAGAAAGCTGACGAGGTACTAATCTTGAAGTATGTCGTTCAGAACGTTGCGCATGCCTACGGTAAGACGGCTACCTTCATGCCAAAGCCTCTAGTCGGTGATAACGGAAGCGGTATGCACGTTCACCAGTCCTTGGCCAAGGATGGAAAGAACTTGTTCACGGGTGACCTGTATGGTGGTCTCTCAGAAACGGCGCTTTACTATATTGGTGGCATTATTAAGCATGCCAAGGCACTCAATGCATTCTGTAATGCTTCAACGAACAGCTACAAGCGTCTGGTACCAGGTTTTGAAGCCCCAGTAATGCTTGCCTACTCTGCGCGGAACCGCTCAGCATCAATTCGTGTACCTTACGTAATGAACCCCAAGGGACGTCGTATTGAAGTTCGTTTCCCAGACTCAACCGCTAACCCCTACTTGGCATTCTCTGCTATGTTGATGGCTGGACTGGATGGTATCCAGAACAAGATCCATCCTGGCGATGCGATGGACAAAGATCTTTATGATCTTCCTCCAGAAGAGGAAAAAGCCATTCCGCAGGTTTGCCATTCGTTCGACATGGCGCTTGAGGCGTTGGACTCAGACCGTGAGTTCCTGACGAGAGGCGGTGTTTTCACTGATGATACTATCGATGCCTACATTGGGTTGAAGATGGAAGAAGTTACAAGGTTGAGAATGAGTACTCACCCTGTTGAGTATGACATGTACTACAGCCTGTAATTTAGAAGACCAAAGGCCTGCAAAAGCCCCGCTAGTCGGGGCTTTTGCTTTTCTGTGGTTTCATAATCACTGTTATATAAGTGACTTATGAACAAACGTGAAGGTGTCTTTTGTTGCCTGGTTCTGACTTGAAACGAAAGGAATAGTGATTGAGGGGTGAAAAAATGGAGGTCTTGATCCATACTCTGCCAAAATGAATGAACT
>CAYFLM010000002.1:0-14260 GCA_964343925.1 uncultured Methylococcus sp. | reverse complement strand
TTGCTACTCTTGAGGCCGAAAAAGCTTGGGATATTCCCATCCCCGTTCAGATGGCAATCATCAATCAGGAGTCCTCATACATCGAGGATGCTCGTCCCGCAAGGCGCTGGTTTCTCGGCTTTATTCCGCTTTCTCGTCCCAGTACTGCATATGGGTATAGTCAGGCTTTAGATGGTACTTGGGATCGTTACGTTTCGAGCACCGGTAATTCGGGAGCAGCCCGAGACAATTTTGAGGATGCGGTCGATTTTATTGGATGGTACAGCCACCAAACCCAATCAGAATTAGGAATCCCCAAAACCGATGCCTATAGGCAATATTTGGCGTACCACGAAGGTCAAAATGGCTATAGAAAGGGAAGTTATCGCTCAAAGGGCGGACTTATTGAGGCGGCGAGAAAAGTTTCAGCAACTGCGTCAAATTACCAAAAACAATTGAGGCTGTGTGAGCAACAACTCCAAGAAGACTCAGATTGAGTCCAGACCGCACCGAAATTAGATTTCAAATACCGTGAAACAGACAGAAAAATTTTTTGCAACGTGTCCCCCGAACATCGAAACACTTCTTCTGAATGAACTGAATAGCCTGGGGGTTCATTACACGAAAGAAACCAAGGGTGGAGTGTATTTTCAAGGGACGATGGATCAGGCCTATCGATGTTGCCTTTGGTCAAGGTTGGCGAATCGCATTTTGATGGAACTCCATTGTTTCGACGTTCAAGACGCTGATGACCTTTATGAGGGAGTCAGTGAAATTGAATGGTCCAGACATCTCAATCTTGAATCTAGTCTTGCTGTCACGTTTTCTGGCAGTCACCCAGCCATTACGCACACGCAATTTGGTGCACAAAAGGTAAAGGATGCCGTTGTCGATCATTTTCAGCGCAAATATGGGGGACGACCGGATGTCGATCTGATTCATCCGGATGTGCGTATTAATGCTCATGTTCATAGTGGAGTCGCGACCATCAGCCTTGATCTATCGGGGGAGAGTCTTCATAGGCGCGGATATCGTCTGGAGGCCGGAAAAGCGCCCCTCAAGGAAAATCTCGCGGCGGCTATATTGATTCGAGCAGGCTGGCCAGAAATGGCCAGAGATTTACGGCCATTTATCGACCCCATGTGCGGCTCTGGGACCTTATTGATTGAGGCTGCAATGCTGGCAGCAGATGTTGCACCTGGCCTACTGCGCCATCATTTCGGTTTCCAAACCTGGGCCCAGTACCAGTCTGACCCTTGGTTCGATCTTTTGAATGAGGCGGATGAGCGAAGAAGAAAGGGTCTAGAACAATTGCCCCAGATTAGCGGGGCGGATGTAGACAAGAGGATGGTGGATATTGCACTTGGCAATATTCATAGAGCGGGACTTGAAGGTTTGATCTCCATTGAACACCAGACCATTACTCAAATGAGACCACAGGGAACAGCGGGTCTCGTTTGCACGAATCCTCCATACGGCGAGCGATTAGGTGATGAAAATACGCTTATTGCTCTCTATCGTGATTTCGGGGATGTATTGCGCAATGAATTTATTGGATGGAAGGTGGCCTTACTAACCGGTAATCCCGAGCTGGCCTTCAAGCTCGGGATTCGGGCGAGGCAAGGACATAATCTGAAAAATGGAGGGATTGAATGCAAACTTCTGAGGTTTGACGTAACTCAGGAGAGATTCTTTACGCCTCATGAGGGAGGGGCTCGATCTGACGAGGAGCGGGAACGAGATGGACTTCTTCGGGCGGCACAGCGGCTCGATGCTTCAAGTCCAGGTGTCGAAATGCTAGCGAACCGACTCAAAAAGAATCACAAAAGTCTAGGTAAGTGGGCCAGAGCAAATGATGTTGCCTGCTTCAGGCTCTATGATGCGGACCTACCAGAGTATGCGGTGGCGGTTGACGTGTATGGAAGCTTAGAAACCTTTGTCGTGGTTCAGGAATACGAGGCGCCACCTACTATCGATGTCGATAAGGCGAGAAAGAGACTCATTGAAGCGCTGGCTGCGGTGATGGCTGTTCTGGAGGTGCCAGCCGAGCGAATTAGACTGAAGGTGCGTCGAAGGAATCGGGGGCAACAGCAATATGAGAAGGCTTCTGAAACAGGTTGCTTTTATTCTGTTGTCGAATCTGGATTGAAGTTTTGGGTGAATTTTGATGACTATATCGATACGGGTATTTTTCTAGATCATCGTCCAATTCGAAGTTTTATTCGTGAGCGAGCGCTCGGGAAGCGTTTTCTAAACCTTTTTTCATATACGGGTTCAGCAAGTGTATATGCCGCTGCGGGTGGCGCCTCTCAGACCACTTCAGTGGATATGTCTAAGACTTATTTGGATTGGGCAAGAAGAAATTTTGAGGTCAATGGCTTTAGCGATCAGGACAAGCATTCTTTTCAGCAAGCCAACTGTATCGAATGGTTGCGTGCTGCTGTGGATTTGGGTGTGCGCTATGACCTGATCTTTTTAGATCCGCCCACCTTTTCGGTTTCTAAGCGAATGGAAAAAACTCTGGATATTCAGAGAGACTATATTTCGATCATTAAGGATTGCTTGTCGATTATGAGTCCAGATGGGACGCTAATCTTTTCGACCAACAACAGACGGTTTAAATTGGACGTAGAGGCGTTGGGAGGTGTCGAAGTGATGGACTATTCAAAGCAATCTATCCCCAAGGATTTTGAGCGGAATCCCAGAATCCACTATTGTTGGTTAATCCGATTCCCTGAAGATTAACGCGCTAAGAACTCTCAATGTCTCCAGAATGGAGTTTCGAATTAAAAGAAGGAGCAGAAAAATAAAGAGGATGGGGTCAAAAAGATAGTCCCACAAATTATCTGATTGGAGCAGGTGGCCGGCATAAGCCACTAGATCTATGCTCACTAAGAACGCGATTCCTTTCGAATGTGGAAGTGCGACAAGCATGCATGAAGCTATGAAAATGATCAGTTCGAATGGTTGATAGCCCCATGCATAGGGGTCAGGTCCATGGTTATTCAGCGACATAAAATAAAATACACCGATTCCGATGCAGGTCAAAAAGAGGCTGGGGAGTTTACAAAAACCCTGAAACATTGCCGTAAATCGGAGAGGCTTTATCGCCCAAAGCAGTACTAAAAGCCAGCTGGTCGGGCTCAACTGACCTGTCAGACCATAGGCAAACTGCCAGAGGGCTGTTCCGTCAATAGGTACTTGAGAGACAAGACAGAGCAGGCCAAGTCCAAATACTCTTCGGGTTGATGTGATATGGGTGGAGCTTTTCAAGGAGCGTTTAACCATGAGGGGGAGAAGGCCAGGTGCTTAATGAGTCTTCTTTTGTATGAGTAAACCAGATGTATAAGACCTTCGTGATCTTGCAGTAGCGTTGGATAGGAAAATTCATCTTCAGGATTCGGGCTTTCCTCAATCACCTTGATTTCTCTCCACGATTCACCGGCATCAACAGATTGGAGTAGAGCTAATCTATGGCGACCCTGTTGAATGGGATTCGAAGCCATCAGTAAAGATTGGTCTTCTAATTTCAGTAAGGAGGCTGCTGAATCCGGATTCGAAATATTCCTTGGCGGTCGATATTCCCAGCTGACTCCGCCATTCTTTGTCTCGGCCCACTGAATTTTTTTATCGTTTTTACCCGCATCCCGCAATAAACAAACGGCTTGAGTAGGACTTAGGGTCGCCACGGCAGGTTGTAGTGCTGGTTCAGGGGTTTCGATTCTCGTTTTTTCCAAGATGCGTCCAGCTCTGGAGACACGAATCCACTCGCCGTGCTTGTTGATGAACTCGTGATAAATCGGTAGCCCTAGGCTCCCATCTTCCATCAAGATCCCGGGATTCCTGACCAGAAAACTAAAGTCTAAAAAAGGCGAGGTAATTAATCGTTTAGGACTAGACCAAGTTCGGCCGCCGTTTGGAGATTCCATCCAGTTGATATGACTACAGGACCAACCCCCGTATGAGGTGGTCACGAAATGTAGAATTACACTCTCTCCTTCAAGCTTAGTTAGAACTGGGTTGCCCAGTTTCAAGTTTCTCTGCTTGTAAGTCTGTTCAATGTAGCGGCGGGTGAGTATGGCTGTAGGATCAGACCAGTCGGTTTCTCCAGCTTTCGACATACGCATCGTGGTTTGAAAAATATTCACATCCGCTGAGCCCTCACGACTGCCGCCAAACCACATAATCAGGAAGGATTTACTTCCGTCATGCGGGTCAGAACTAATTTCAGTGATGGTCGGTGAGTGAACGATTGGTGTGGGCGAGTTAATTTCCGAGCTTTTGATGAAAGCGTCGCGGGAGTTGAGTGCTCCTAGTGAGCCCACCTTAAAAAAAGACCGCTCTTGATTAGCAAAACGTGGTGGTTCTATGCGAGGAATATTGACCAAGCTAATCAGCATGCTCAGCAGAAGAATCCCAGACTCCCTACACCAATATTTCGAACTTTTAACGTATCGAATAAATGTCCCGGCAAAGAGCCTAGCTTTTCGCATCTCTAGCAACTAGTGATGCGAAAAAAGCGAGCGAACTCGGGTTAAGTCCTCTTCGGTGTCGACGCCTGCCGGGGGGGCAGAGTCTGTCAGAAGAACAGCCACCGGTTCCCCCTCCCACAGGATGCGAAGTTGTTCAAGAGATTCGACGGTTTCCAGTGGTGATCTTTCCCAGGTGGTGTAGCACTTCAAGAAATGAGCAGAATAGGCGTAAATCCCTATATGTCTTAGCCATTTTTGTGTGTTGATTTTGGATGTCTGGCCTGGAAAATGCTCCCGATCCCAAGGTATGGGGGCTCTGCTGAAATAGAGGGCGTAACCTTTCTTGTTCAGGGCCACCTTTACACAGTTGGGATTAAATAAATCAGCTGTTTCTAAGATGGGTGTTGCAAGAGTCGCTATTCCAGCAAGTTTCTGTTGACTCAACCGATTAGCTAAACCAGTTATCAACCGTGCGTCTACCAGAGGCTCGTCACCTTGAAGGTTCACAATGATTTCATCTGGTTGCCAGTTCAATCGTGAAGCTACTTCGGCAATACGTTCAGTGCCGCTGGTATGGTCCGGATTGGTCATGATGGCTTGCACGGGGAGGTGCCGAACTGCATCGCAAATCCTGCTGTCGTCGGTGGCAACAAAGACTTCTCGGCCTGTTAGAAGCGCGGTCTCGCAGACTCTCTCGATCATGGGTTTTCCACCGATGTCCAAGAGAGGTTTTCCTGGTAGGCGATTTGAACCATATCTGGCTGGAATCACCACTTTGAAAGAGGGCAGCATATCTATTATTCGACAAGTGGGGTTCGCTTGGGGAGTGCATCATACTCTTCAAGAGAAATCTTTCTGGCTTCATTCTCGATCATTACTGGTATTCCCTCCCGAATAGGAAAAGCCAATTTATCAATTCGGCAAACCAGTTCCGAATTGTTGGCTAAAACAATCAGGTCGCCTTTACAAACTGGGCAGGCAAGAATTTCAAGAAGTTTTTTGTCCATTTTTTAAAAGTTCCACAAGCGTTAAGAGGCGGTCTTCAAAGGAATTTGGCAGCGTCGCGTCTACAGGTAGAAACCAGTAGTTCTGTTTGGCGAAAGCTCTGCATTTTACTGCGTCTTTTTCCGTCATCAAAAGCAACCGGTCACCTACAAACTCGAGATCACTCGATCGGAAGGGATGGTGGTCCGAAAATTGATGAGCCTCGATTGAGAGGCCATTATTAACCAAAAGCTTGAAAAAACTTTCAGGATTTCCAGTGCCTGCAATGGCAACGACGTCGGCTCCAATCAGATCCGCTAATTCTATGGAGCGCTGGGAATCATGCAAATTCAGAATCTTCCGAGCTGAGAGGGACATTGAAAAATATTCATTGCTGATCAGTTTGCCACTGTTCTGAACGATCAGGTCGACTTTTTCAAGCCGATGAATGGGCTCTCTTAAAGGACCTTGAGGGAGCATCCTTTCGTTTCCGAACCCCCTAAGACCATCAATCACGGCAATTTCGATGTCAGATTTAAGCCGATAGTGTTGAAGCGCATCGTCTGCAATGATGACATCACAGTCTAAGTTTTGTATGAGGTGTTGAGCCGCAAGGCTTCTATTTTTGAAGACACAGACCGGACAGCCAGTGCGATCGGCTATAAGTACGGGTTCATCACCGTATAGAGCAGGGTCAGAGTGAGGATCTACCACGACAGGAGCGCTGTGTCTTTGGCCCCCATACCCTCTGCTGACGATGCCTGGTTTTAAGCCATGTTGCCTGAGTATTTCGACCACCCGGATAGTCAGGGGCGTTTTCCCGGTTCCACCAACAGTGAGGTTTCCGATTGCTATAACGGGGGCGCTAAGTTGAGAAGAGGTAAAAAACTCTTTCCGGTATAGGTACGCTCGCGTTTGAACGATCCAACTAAAAAATTGCGCGGCAATCCCGAGTAGAGGGTTTGGTGGCTGATTGCCATACCAAAGTTTTTCCAGCCATCGCCCCAACCTTTGAGTCACCTGTTGAATATCCTATTTCTGATCTTCTGCGGCCGATTCGATAGCATGAAATGAGATTTTTCTATATCCCTCTTGGTTAAGAACGTTCAGGATACGGAGAATGGTTTCATAGGAGGTGGCCTTGTCTGCACGAATTGAAATATGAGGGTTATCCTTGCCCACGGCAGCAACTTTGAGTAGTTCGATCAGTCCCTGAGGATTCTCAATTGAAAATGATTGATCTTCGACGCGATAGTCATTTTGGGTACCCAAATTAATAGTGATTTTGGGGTCTGATTTTTCATTGCGAGCAGCCGTTACACTTTTACTGATACTGGGCAGGTTGAGGTCTAGCATCCTTTCTCTATTGAAGGTCGTGGTTAAGACCAAAAAGATGAGCAGTACAATCAGGACATCAATCAGTGGAATTAAGTTCAGGTCAGGTTGTTCGGCACGTTGGGGCCTAAAGTTCATCGACGAGATCCTTCACTGAGGGAAAGTGTGGGTAAGGCGTCAATCAGAGTGACTGCCTCTTCTTCTAGCTGAATGGTTAGCTCTGAAATTTTCCTCTGAAAATACCGATAAAAAATCAGACTCGGAATTGCGACAGCTAGGCCTGCAGCAGTTGAAATGAGGATTTCCGAGATGCCGCCAGCAAGGCGGGCAGGGTCCGCGATTTGGGCCTCTGCTGAAAAGGCTGAGAAAACCTTGATCATTCCAAGTACACTGCCAAGAAGGCCCAGATACGGCGAAACCGAGGCTATCGTGCCAAGCGTATCCAGATGTTTCTCCAGATCATGAACCACCCGTCGACCGGCTTGTTCCGCACTTTCTTTCATGCCGTCGCGGCCAAGATGACGATTGGATAGGACGGTCGCTAATACGTTTCCAAGGGGTGAGGATGTTTTGATTAGCCTTAAGTCTGTAGGGTCTAATTGCTGGGTCTTTGCCCGATCCCAGATTCTGGGAATGACTTCAGGGGGCGCGACTCGTGTACGCCTGAGAAGCCAAATCCTCTCTAAAATGATGGTCATAGCTGCAATCGAGCAAAGCAGCAAAGGCAACATCATGAAACCGCCTGAACGAAGAGCCTCAATCATTCTACCTCCAGTGGTGAAGCAACAAGCTATTTACAGTCACGGGTGATCCTGGAGGCTTCTCGGGCCTCTTTCCTGGTGGGTCAAACCTGATCCACTGGGTTTAATGGACAATGTCATGGATTCACCTTGCCATTCGGCAAGCGCAAAGTCATGCCAAGGCGCTCTCATATTGTGGTGTCTTAAATCGTAAGTCCAAGAGGTTGGAACCTCCACTCTTTTTTCCTTGATGGCAAAACTGGCGCCATCGAGATCAATTTCCATTTCGTTGGCATAAAAGGCCGTGATTTTTCGAATGAATTTTTCTAGTCGTCCTCTTTCCATGTGAGATGTTACGGCGACATTAGCCCACATAGATTGGACCCTGCCCCAGTTGGGAGACAAAAGACGACCTTCTTGGTTAATAAAGGGTAGCCAAGTTTCGTGGCCCGCCTTATCCACATAGGTTATGGCTAAGATATTGTTATAGTTATCAAAATGATCGTGTAAGTATAGGGCATGGGGAGAAACTCCCAGAAAGGTGTGGGAAAAATTAATCACGGAATCACTGATCTGCCCTAGGATCGCCCACGCAGGATCTTGTTTCTCGGCTGAGGCCCAACGATAGAAAATGCCATAGTGAAGCGTGCAGTTGAGTTGTAGAACCAAAACCAGAATCAGAAATTTAGTAATTCTTTGTGTAATCTGGTTTGGAGTGGCTGCAAATTTATTATAAAGATCGGGAAAGAGGTTTTCGCTCTGGTGGTAAGAGGGTAACGGCATGCATTCAAGGTCGCACACCATCCTAGTTCTGTTATCTGCGATTTTTCGATAAGTGATATTTGCCAGATGGTGAAAGATAGGGAGCTTTAATATCCATCCAATTGGAGCTAGGTATCCCATTGCGATAAGAATCGATATGTAGGTATCGATACCTCTGTGTAGTCGGCCTAATCGATCCAAGGCGTAGAGGTCTCTGAGGAGTTGTTCTTGAGGTATCTCATTAAGAGCACTGTAATCCCTTGCGTGATCTTGAAGGGGCTTAAAGACGATGGCGTTTCGAAAGTCGAAGTGACGGATGAAAATCACAGTCTTTCGGCAAAGGGGACATTCCCTGTCGAAAAAAACAGATAGTTTTGGGTTATCCAACACGAGCCATTTCCCCGCTCGAGCCCACCAGGAAAAAGGGACTAGCAGAGTGTAGAGCGAGAGCATTGCAAACCCAAAAGGGTAAACGTTTAGAGATAAGATGATTCCAAGGTGAAACATCACACCCATTATCAGCATGGGAATCCTAAAGCCCTTTCTCCAAAACAAAAATATAAAGGACAGCTGAAAGGCAATGACGGCATATCCAATAATTTCTTCAGCGAGTCGATTATTCAGTAAGGGAGACATATCAATTGGTGACATGTAGTACGGCATGCTGGGTGGCAGCCATCCGCCCATGCCGTTTCTCCAGAAATCTGATGATAGCTTGTGTATGCCTGAATCCAGATAGAGCAGGCCAAGTGAGAGGCCGAGGGTCAAAAGATAGGAGAGAATCGATGTTTTTGGTGTCTCAAAATCCTCACCGTCTGATAGTTGAAGACGATGTAGTCGAAATCTTAACCTGTCTAGGGAAAACGCTTTCTCAGAGGGGAGAAAGATGAGCAGAAAGCTCACGCCTGTCATTAATTGATCAAACCCGCCATCGAAATCCTGCCACATGGGCGTGAAGACAACAAAAATCACCCATAAAAAATAGTTGCACAGGGCGGCTTTTCGAGTGTAGAGCCCAAAAATAAGACAGAGCAAAACAACAAACCAGACCAGTAAAAAGAAGTGCAGGATAGGAGATGCGCGATCAATAAAGGGGACGGGGTCAAAAATTAAATGACGGAAGTAAAAAAGGAAGACCACTTCTTGGATCGCAACCAATCCAAAGAAAATCCTAAAAAAACCTAGGCCTGTGCACGGGGCTGTCCGTGAAAGTGATGCGCCAACTAATTTTCTTAAATTGAGGTACACGCGAGAAACTCCGAGGAATGGCGCTGTTGATAGGGGGCTTATGGTTCGGGCCAAGGGTTTTCCCATGAGCCTAGATAGAAACTCAGGCCTAGCGGGCGTCTTTTTCGGGGAGAGAACTCCCTGGTTTTTAGCTCCTCTGGAACTAAGCAGGGGTCAATTTGGTAGCCTAAGGCTACGACTGTGATGCATTCATAACGATCAGGGACCTTGAGGTCAGCCTGTATTTTTTGAGCGTTAATCCCGCCCATTTGGTGCGTCATAAGGCCTAGCTCGGTTGCTTGAGTTGCGAGGCTCATCACAGCCGCTCCAGTATCATAGAGTGCCCACTTATTGGGGCTGCCGTCCTCGAATATGAGGTCGGAGAATACCGCCATCAAAACAGGGGCCGATTTTGCCCATGATTGGTTGGATTCTACGAGACTGTCCAAGGTTCTCTGCCACGCGGCGGGGGTTTTCTGCTTGTCGCTGATAACAAACCGCCAAGGTTGGTACCCCTTACTCGAAGGTGTCCACCTCGCGGCCTCAAGAAGCACGCTGAGTTCGGTGTGACTGATAGTCCTGTTAGGATCAAACGCTCTGCCACTCCAGCGGTTCGCAAGAGTTTCTGTGATCGGTACGCTCGTCTCAGCCTTTTTATCGAACATAAGCTACTCCCTGTAGAAACACTTTCTAGACCAATCACGGACTGATCTATCATGTTACCGTCTCAAGGATATCCGATGTTCTTGGAGTTGTTGAGTTTAAATATGCCGGCTCACGGAAAGATGTGGTTTGTTAATTCAAAATTAACGGTATTGGCTGTAGAGGTGAATGGCATTGAGTCGAGTGGCCTCGCAATCGAAACGACCCCCAGATTCGATAGATTCCTTGAGGGATTTGAGCGCCTCAGTAGAATGCAGTGGATGGCTGCTGTAGATGTCTCTACGATAGCAATCAAGAAGTTCTCGTGTAATTAGCCGGTCCTTTTTTATGGTCATCTTTATCACCTCAAAGCCTTAAATGACTGCTTTAAAATCAAAAGATCTTGAAAAACGGGTTAGAACCTGCGGTAAATCATTTAGTTCCTTTCAGCGCTTTGTTTAAGCTTTTTGAAAAAGCCAATTAAAAGTTCTGGGACGATTTGCTAAAATTCGGTCCCCGCATTGGATCCTTAAGGCATGACCCAAAAACTCTACATCGAAACCTTTGGTTGTCAGATGAACGAATACGACTCAACCAAGATGAGCGATGTGCTCAGGGAGTCCCATGGCTATGAATTAACGGATGATCCAGAGCAGGCAGATATATTGCTGATGAATACGTGCTCCGTCAGAGAAAAGGCACAAGAAAAGGTGTTCTCTCTATTGGGGCGTTGGAGACCGCTCAAGAACAAGCGAGAGGGGGTCCTGATTGGTGTAGGCGGCTGTGTCGCTAGCCAGGAGGGAGAAGTGCTTCAGCGAAGGGCGCCTTATGTGGACTTGATCTTTGGTCCCCAAACATTGCACCGGCTCCCAGAGTTGATCGAAAAAGTTCGGAAAGAGCACAAGACAGCCGTCGATATATCTTTTCCAGAGATTGAGAAATTTGACGCGTTACCTGAGCCTCGAGCAGAGGGTGCAAAAGCTTACGTCTCCATCATGGAAGGTTGTAGCAAATATTGCACATTTTGTGTGGTCCCTTATACGCGAGGAGAGGAGATCAGCCGTCCCCTGGATGATGTGATTGCGGAAATAGCGAGTCTCTCTGAGCAGGGTGTCAGGGAAGTGGTGCTACTGGGACAAAATGTTAACGCCTACAGAGGCGAGATGGATGATGGGGGTTTTGCTGACCTTTCACTTCTGATTTTTTATGTTGCCGCTATTGAGGGCATTCAAAGAATTAGATTTACGACCTCCCACCCGGTGGAGTTCTCCGATAGCCTTATTGATGCCTATGCCGAGGTGCCGGAGCTTGTTAGTCATCTTCACTTGCCGGTTCAAAGTGGAAGCAATCGTGTCTTGGGCCTAATGAAGCGTGGGCACACCCGAGAAGAGTATATCGAGAAGGTCTCTAGGCTTAAGGCAATAAGACCTGATTTGAGTCTGTCCTCGGACTTTATCGTTGGATATCCAGGAGAGACGGACCAGGACTTTGAACAGACCATGACGCTGATCAAAGATCTCAAATTTGATCACTCATATAGCTTCCTTTTTAGCCCCAGACCAGGAACGCCAGCGGCGGAACTTGTAGATGATGTCCCTATCGAAACGAAGAAGAAAAGGCTTTCAGCCTTGCAGGAACTGATCAACAGCCAAGCAGCCGAAATCTCCCAAGGGATGATGAACTCAGTTCAACGAGTTCTAGTTGAGGGTTTCTCCAAAAAAGATCCCATGCTGCTTTCCGGTAGAACCGAAAATAATCGAGTGATCAACTTCAATGGTCCTGACCATCTGTACGGACAATTTGTAGATGTTATCGTTACGGAAGTGCTTCCCAACTCACTCAGGGGACGTTGGCTTATGGATAGCACTCAAACTTCTACTTCTTGAGACCGTACTTGATAACTTCAATCACCCTTGAACTGGATCCACTGGATAACGAGCGATTAGCTAACCTTTGCGGGCAGTTTGATGAGCACCTTCGACAAATAGAGCGGCGATTGGGAATCGAGATTGCCACTAGAGGAAATCGCTTTACCCTTGTTGGGCTGCAAAAAGCGGCGGAGTCGGGAGCGAGGCTAATAGAGTCGCTGTATGAGCTGTCAAAAGATGAGGTCCTGAGCCCAGAAAGGGTTCATCTTAGTCTTCAGGATTCAAATCTGGATGATTTGATGGGGACTGCTCAGGATCGATCAGAGCCTGTGCTAAATATTAAGACCAAACGTATGGTCATTCGTCCGCGTGGGTCAAATCAAACGCAATATCTGAGAAGTATTTCACATAACGACATCAACTTTGGTATTGGTCCAGCAGGGACAGGTAAAACCTATCTGGCAGTAGCTTGTGCCGTTGAGGCGCTTGAGCGAGATGAAGTTAGACGCCTTATTCTTGCCCGCCCCGCAGTAGAGGCTGGGGAGAAGTTAGGCTTTCTCCCGGGCGACCTGACGCAGAAAGTAGATCCTTATTTGAGACCTTTATACGACGCTTTGTACGAAATGTTGGGGTTCGAGCGTGTCGCTAAACTTATTGAGCGGAATGTTATTGAGGTTGCACCGCTAGCCTTCATGAGAGGTCGAACGCTTAACGACTCATTCATTATCTTAGATGAGGCTCAAAATACTACGATTGAGCAGATCAAAATGTTTTTGACCCGGGTTGGTTTCGGTTCAAAGGCTGTAATTACAGGTGACATCACTCAGATCGATCTCCCAAGAAACAAGGAATCTGGCTTGCGTCATGTTCTTCATGTACTTAAAAATGTCGAAGGAATTAGTTTTACCTTTTTTGGTTCACATGATGTAGTGAGACATCCTCTGGTACAGCGCATCGTCGCGGCCTATGAGGAATATGAGAAATCCTGGAATGAAGACCAAGGTCAAGGTTGATTTCGAAAACGCTTCTGGAGGCGCAGTGCCACCCGAGGCCTCTTTCTTGTCATGGGTTGATGCCGTTGTGTCCTCTGAAGCTGTGGAGTTGGGGATCAGGGTCGTTTCTACATCGGAAAGCGCTGATCTGAACAAGACCTACCGAAATAAGATGGGCCCTACGAATGTTCTCAGCTTTCCTTGTGACTTGCCGGAATGGGTGCCCGAAAAGATATTAGGGGACATCGTTTTGTGCAGGGATGTGATCGAGCGAGAAGCTTTGGAACAATCCAAAACCCAAGAGGCGCATTGGGCGCATATGGTCATACATGGGGTCTTGCATCTGCAGGGTTACGATCACATTAAAGAACCCGATGCCCAATTAATGGAAAACAGGGAAATTATGCTATTGCAGCAACTGGGTTTTCAAAATCCCTACGAAGAGAATTCAGCTCATGACAGATGAAGTAGGCGAACATCGCAACTGGCTTGAGCGGTTGACGCATTTTATTTCGGGTGAACCCGAGGATCGGGATGATCTGCTTGAGTTGCTGAGAACGGCTCAGCGGAGACAGTTGATTGAGCAAGAAGCACTTTCAATGATTGAGGGGGTTCTTCAGGTTTCAGAGCTTAGAGTGCGGGATATTGCTATTCCGAGATCTCAAATGGTGGTGCTGCCTCAGGATGCAGAGATCGAAACCGTTTTTCCGCTTATTGTCGAATCAGCCCATTCCCGATATCCAGTCATTGGTGAAGATCGTACAGAGGTGGTTGGCATCTTGCTCGTCAAAGATCTACTGGTGGAAAGCCTTAAGAGTAAATCGAAGCTTATTAAAGAGATCATGAGGCCGGCGCTATTTGTTCCGGAGAGTAAGCGTCTTAACGTTTTGTTGAGGGAGTTCCGGGCCACTAGAAGTCATATGGCAATAGTGATTGACGAATATGGTGCTGCTGCTGGACTTGTGACAATTGAGGATGTTCTTGAGCAAATTGTTGGTGATATCGAGGATGAACACGATTTTGGCGATGAAGAATATATCTTTAAGAAGGGCGACCGCGAGTACACCTTAAAGGCACTCACGCCTATCGAGGATTTCAATGAATATTTTGGGTCAGATTTCAGCGATGATGAGTTTGACACCATTGGTGGACTGATCGTCCACCATCTTGGACATGTTCCAGTGAAAGGGGAAAAGGCAGAACTCGGCGCTTTCCGATTTACCGTATTAAGAGCGGATAGTCGGAGGGTTCATCTTGTG
>CAYFLM010000001.1:53775-87164 GCA_964343925.1 uncultured Methylococcus sp. | reverse complement strand
AGAAATAGTACTGGAGGTCAACCGTACCGCCCGTCATGTCAGAACGACCGCCGGAGGCATTTGCGTAGGTGTTGTTCTGATTCATGCCCTGCCAAAAACCTTTGACTTCGACATTGAACCATTCGTTGATGATTTTACCGATGGCAGCCCCCGTGCCCCAGCCGCCGGCCGCATTACGCGCGCCGCCTGGCTGAACGAAGGTACCAAAGCCAGCGATATACCAGCGATCATCATTCCATTCGCCGGTTTGTGGGTTTGCAACGCTAGGCGCTGCAGCTTCATCTGCAGCATGGGCGATGCCAAGGCCGGTGAGACCAGCCAGGCTTAACGCCAGAAGAAGTTTCTTGCTCATATCGGTCTCCCTAGTAGCCTGAACAACAACAGAGTGTAAAAAACGCAACAGGTTACATCTTATCTGTTGCTAATTTGTCTTGCAACTACAAATCCCCTGTTTTTTTGGAGTTTTTTCTTGGCTCGGACTCAATGCCTGGTGTTTTTTTGATTCCTGGAGATTTTCGTTGAGTCTTTTGGGTGGGGGGAGCAATCTTGCTGTTGGGAAAAAGGCAGCAAAAAAGACTGCCTTGTTCGGGTGTGCTTTCAATTCTAAAGTCTGCACCATGTCTTGAAAGCACATGTTTGACAATCGCAAGGCCGAGGCCAAAGCCACCTCGACTACGACCGGAATCCACCTGATAAAACCGCTCGGTTAATCTGGGCAAATGTTCTGCCGCAATTCCTGGGCCAGTATCCTCAACGGTCAGCGTGACGCCGTCTTCGTGTGCCTGCCAGCTGACGGTTACGGTATCGCCAGCCTCACAATATTTCATGGCATTGAAGATCAGGTTGGAAAATGCGCTTCTTAACTCATGCTCCGACCCCATGAGGCAGGCATCAGTTGCAAGATTGAGTTGGATCCCGGGTTTCGATTCAATTTCAAGCTCTTCAGCTTCACGGCAAATCACCTTAAGCAGCGCGCTGACGTCTACGCGTTGATGCAAGAGCTGGTTGGAAGCTGATTCAAGTCGAGTGAGAGACAAGAGCCCATCAATCAGGTTTTGCATGCGAAGCGACTGTTCCTCAATGCGGTGAAACATACGCCCAAAATTGTCAGGAAGGTTTTCAGCCTGATCTGCGAGTCGCTCAACATACCCCCGAATGACCGTCAGGGGTGTTCTCAGTTCGTGGGATACGTTGGCCACAAAATCCGACCTGACGCGCTCCATAAAACGAAGCTGAGTCACATCCTGCGCGACCAATAACCGCAAATCCTCTCCATAGGGGACGATTCGAATGTCGAGTTGCATGTTTTCAGTGATCGGGGAGGGAATCCCTACGGTGGATTCGTAATCCGCATGACGCAGGTAATGATTGAATTTGGGAGATCGGATGAGGTTGCCGATTTTTTGTCCAACATCGCTGCGTCTGAGCCCGAGTAATGCCCCCGCGGCGTCATTGAACCAGTCAATCTGGTCGTCAGCATTTAGAACGACCGTCGCGTCTGGAAGCGCGGCAGTGGCTGTTCTAAATCGCTCGAGCATTCGGATAAGCTGTTTTTTTCTTCGTCGATTTCGGCGGCGTAATCTAAAGATGAGGTAGTAGATTTCTTCCCAGACGCCAGCGCCTTTGGGAAGTGCGCTCGAACGACCGCCCCTCAGCCAATTCAAAAGGCGATTAATGTGAAAAACATGATGGCTGAGATAGAGAATTAGAAAAAGCCATATGCCTAACGTGGGTGAACCTGTTAGGCGCGCAACGAACACCCCCAGTAGGGTCGCAAGAAAGACGAGAGAGAGTTCAGATCTCCAGGCACTCATGGCTCACTTAGTGAGATGCGCGCTTCAAGATGAGGCCACCGAGGAGCGCCAGAGCTAAGAAAGCCGATAGAACCCATGCAGGCATACTAAGACCCAGCAAGACCCAGTCAACTTGGGCGCAATCGCCTGTTCCTGAGAGCATCATTTTTAGGGTGTCGGTCAACGGGAAGTACTGAAACATATAGGCTAAGCCGGGTCCACACGCGGGGACTTCATCTTTGGGCAAATGTTGAATCCATACATGGCGGGCCGATATTGATGCACCCATCAAAGCCGTCAGAATGGCGGTGAAGGCGTAGCGTTGAATGCCGCGGCGACCGGGGTTATGAACAAAGGCCAGAAAGTAAACAATACCGACCAGAATGACGGCGATACGCTGGCTGATGCATAAGGGGCAAGGATTGAGTTTTTCATGGAACTGAAAAAAAAGTGCCGCCGCCATGAGGCCGCAGCAAGACATCCATCCTATGAGCGCTAGTTTTTTTGGTGATAAGCAATTCATGCGTCTTAGTCTATGGCTTTTTTTAAGAGGTGCGTATCAGTATTCCCAATACTTAGAATGTTTCACGTGAAGCGAATTAAGCGGGGGTGTTTTTTTCGACCCAACGCGCCCCGGATTTAAGCGACTCTTTTTTCCAGAAAGGCACATTGTGCTTAAGCTCTTCGAGAATGAACCTGTTGGCCGCATATGCATTGGATCTGTGAGCGGACCAAACGGCAACGACCACTAGGGTCTCGTTGGGTAAAACGTGTCCGATACGATGAATGACCAATGCGTCCAAGATGTCCCACTGCTTCCTCGCATGATCAAGAATGTCCCCAATTTTGGACTCTGTCATGCCTGGGTAGTGCTCAAGAAACAATTCGGTAACTGAATCCCCTTCATTGAGATCGCGCATTGTGCCAATAAAAATGCTGGTTGCGCCAAAGCTGCCCGGAGGAAGCGCCAGTTGGGTCTCCAGTTGAGCGAGGAGACGGAAAGGATCGAAGGGCGATTCCTCAAGGAAAACCACGTCAGCCACCGGTTACAGGAGGAAAGAAGGCCACTTCATCATTAGACTGCACGGGCGTGTCCAGCTGGGCATATTTATGATTGACCGCACAAAGAAGGGTGCGCCCTTCAAGGCGGCCTTGGGAGACCTTATTCCAGACATCTTCTACGGTCTTAATACCCTGTTCAGGGAGTGTTTCGGAGCTAAGACCCATCTCTTCTCGAAGACTTGCGAAGTATCGAACAGTAATCATACGGCGTTATGTGGGGATAACCTGAGTCAAGTAGGCTTCGGGATCTTCGAGTGCTTTTTCAAGGCGTTCGGGCGGTATGGGGCCTGAACTCCAGACGCGAAGCTCAGACTGGAGCATTAGATCCGGAAGCGTTGAATCGATGATGTCCTGTGATGCCAGTTCTTTGGCATGTTGAGGCTCAAAGGGTAAATCCACGGATTTAACGAGTAGCAGATTCCTAATCCCCAACTCACAGGCCAACCATGCGGCTATGGTATCAGAGGTCACACTCCAGGAATGAGGCAGCGGGGTTGAGAGAAGTATCGAAAGATCAGGCAACCAGATACGGCTTTGAGCCCCCTCTTGACTGAAATCGGGAAAGGTCAGCGTTCTTTGAAGAGGGAGATAGGGCGGGAAGCCGTGAAGAAGACAGCCAAATTGAGCCATGCCCAAGATTGCCATCTGATGAGCGATGGAATCATTAAACCCTACTTTCTTCTGGGTCGTTCGAACCAAGTCGGCAAAGGGACCACCTCCAGGGACAATCAGTGTTGGACAGCGCGATAAGGCCAGAACCCACTGGGCGAGTGCCGGCGATCCGAATAAGCTTCCGCCAAGTTTAACGACCCAAGTATTGGTTTTCATGCGAGCAATGCTTGAAATGTTCTACAAGGCTCAACATTGCGGAGGCCTTGTGGTAACACTCTTCGTATTCTGAAACGGCATCAGAGTCTGCGACGATGCCTCCGCCCGCCCAGAATCTTAGTAATTGATCACTATGGACGAGGGTGCGAATGGCAATGTTGGTGTCCATATTGCCATCAAACCCCACATAACCGATAGAACCACAATAAACTCCGCGCCGATGTGGTTCGAGTTCCTCAATAATCTGCATGGAGCGGATTTTAGGCGCCCCCGTAATTGAGCCTCCCGGAAAGCAGCCTCTGAGAAGATCAAGCGCGTGGTTCGGTTTTGCAAGTTCCGCCCGAATGGTACTGACGAGATGATGCACCGTCGGAAAGCTCTCGATTTCGAAAAGATGCGGGACTGACACGGTACCGGGCTCCGCGCTTTTGCCAATATCATTTCTCAGGAGATCCACGATCATCAAATTTTCAGCTTGATCCTTGAGGCTGGCTTTTAGGGACTGTGCATTAGACCGATCGATTTCAGGAATGGGCGATCGAGGACGTGTACCTTTTATGGGCTTGGTCTCAATGCGGCCTTCCTCTACCCTCAAAAAACGCTCAGGCGAAGAGCTTAGAATCTGCGCTTCGGGATAATTAAGGTAGGCACCAAAGGGAGAGGGATTAACCGTTCTCAGATGCTGGTAGGCGGCCCATGGATTTCCCCGGCAGCTGCTTTCGAAGCGAATGGCCAAATTCACCTGATAGCAATCACCCTCGAGAATGTAGTCCTGAATCTTTCGGAAAGCCCTTCCATAAGCCGGCCGGTTGAGATTCGGTGTTGGATCACCCAGCACTTCAAAGTCGGACACTTTCCAGCCAATCGTTTGTATTTGACTGAATGTTTTCTTGAGGTGAGGCCAGCGGAGATGTAGTTCAGGGTCATGGCCCTGCCCGACCAGAAAGGTTCGATGCTGGATGTGATCGACAACGACGGCCCAGTGGTAGATACCGACCATCATTTCAGGCGCAGAATCAGGCGTAGATCCAGAGTCCGTGAGTGATTCAAGACGACGGCCGAGGTCATAGCCAAAAAACCCAATGGCGCCGCCCGTAAAGGGTAAGTGGTTAGGTTTTTGTTGATGGGGGACCAGCGCATTTTGTATCAACGTAAAAGGGTCCTCCGTGGAAACGGTGGTGGTGCCCTTATCTCGAATTTCAGTGACCCCCTCCCGGGTGACCAAAGTTTTCACCGGATCCGCCGCAATAATGTCATAGCGCCCCAATAGACCATGGGGATGGCCGCCATCTAGGAAAACGGCCCATGGCCGATCTGCCCAAGGCAGGAACAGCGCGGCACTATCCGGGAAATAAGGAAGCTCTTCAATGAGCAGCGTCATTTTGTTTCAAAGTTGAATGAAGTAGGCAAGCCACAGAAACAGCCGGGGCATAGTTTGCGATACCCGCGGAAGGTTTTGGTCCATTTATCGGGAAAAGATCAAAGAAATCTTGATAGGGCCTTTCAAGGGATCGAGCTAAAGCCCGGACTAAAAAGCGACCCACACCCGCGCCGACAATCGGGGCTGACTTCGGGATGTGACTGCGCGACAGTTGGATTCTGGCCGCACCCAGTATTTGTCCGAGCTGTTGGGCCCTGAGATAGTTAGCGATGTGTCGCGTTTCATCATCTTCCAATTCGGTGGCATCGAGTCCGAAAAGCCGTGCTAATCGCCGTTGACTGCCAACCCATGTTTTGGGGCCTGAATCAGTGGTAGGCATTTGATCGGTCTCTTCCTCGAGTTCGCCGGTTATTCGGTAAATATCCGATGCCGTTGCAAAATGCTCAGCCATGGGTTTGATCCAGAATCCTCGGATCGGAGCGCGCTCGCTCATCATCATTGCCGGAGTTCGGATGATTCCGGTGTAAAGCAATTCATCGTATCTCATCCTTTCGTGATCGGTATAGCCTCGATTGAGGAGGCTATAGTCCTTGAAGAGAAGCAGATCCGTAGTCGTGCTGCCTATATCGATCAACAAACCAGTCGGAATATGACGAGCGGTCCAAAGCCCTGTAGCCATCCAATTAGCCGAGGCAATTTTGTCAAAGTCGACCCGATCTAATTGCTGATAGCGTTTGAAACCATTATCACCGCAAAAATACCAGAGGTCCTCCCCCAGAAGATCAGTGAGGGTTGCTGCAATAGCCGTTACGCCTTCAAGTCGATTTTCGAAAAGATCAACGAGTTCTCCCGTCATGGTAATCGCGTGGGTCGTTGTCGAGGGCTGAAAGGCGTTTAGGGACAGCGCAGAACGTATGGCCACTCTGAGTTGTTCCAACCCTTGCCATAGGGGGCACGGAAATTGGTGCGTAATGGATAGGGATCCATCGGGTCCAAGATGCGAGAACTTGAGATGCGCACCACCGATATCCCAACCTATGACTGAATTCACAATGGCTCTGGGGTCAGATTCAAAGGGATTGAATAATGGCACGACTTTCTGAGATTCGCGAGACTATCGCTTTGCCAGAGCTGGATGACCTCTTGAGCCAGATTAATTCCCGTTGCCTTTTTTAGGCCCGCGTAGGAACTCGTTAGACGAGGATTTATTTCGACGACCCATAACTGGTCCTGCGCCTCAATAAAATCAATCCCCGCATATCCCCATAACGAAGGCAGTGCTTTGGCAACACGGTCGAGGAGCTCTTGGTAGCGCAGGTCGTGATCTGCGACTGAATTGACAATGCAGCCGCCCAAATGAATCGAACGATCCTCTCGAGTGAGCAATTGAGTGTTGCAACTCAGTAGCGAGGCTTTGCCCCCGCAGAACAGTCCAGATAGGCTCCTGCTAATGCCACTGAACCAGGGTTGGACGATAAGGTTGGCATGGTGGAGGCCGGCCGGCCACTGATCGGGTATAGACTCAAAGTGATGAATCCCCTCGCAGCCAACCCCATCATTCGGTTTGACCACGAAATCTGACGAGGAATAAGGCACGGGTTCCGATGCTATCCAGGTTTTTGTGGGTATGACCGGTATCTCATGCTGTAACAATAGATCATGGGTCATCATTTTGTTCGCTGCCATACGAACAGCCATGGAGGGGACGCTGAGTAGTTTCACGCCCATGGCCTCTATCTGTAAGGAAAGTCTTTCTAGCGTCCCCCCGGTTTCTGGAGCGATCACCCAGACGGCATCAACTTGTTGCGTAACCCGGGAGACCTCCGCCTCGAAGCTATTGTCGGGACCTATCATAATCCAGTGGGATACGGAGGCTGAATCTGGGGCGGGTAGTCGTGCATCACGAAAAGCGATCAGCTCAATATTTTTACATTGAGCAAAATCTTCCAATAGGGCATCGAGCATCATTGACCCCTCCCATACTAGGGAGGGTGGTAAGGCTTCAGTCGCAAGGCCCCCACCTGTAACATATTCAACGACAAGGATAGTTTTGGATTTTTGCATTGAAAGTTATACCGGTCATTGATCTTAAGGGCGGTTATGCCGTTCTGGCTCGGAAAGGGCTCAGGCATACCTATGCCCCGCTCTCCACCCCATTGTGTCGCGATCCAGATCCCTGCAGGGTGATCGAAAAAATGTTGGATTTCTACCCTTTCTCAACCTTTTATTTAGCCGACATCGATGCGCTCATCGGGCAGTCTAAGCAGACAAAGTTAATTACCCAGTTGTGTAGACACTTTCCAAGTCAGACATTTTGGTTGGACTCTGGCTTCCTAGCCCAAGAGCCCAGTGAGGAGAATATTAGGCCTGTGGTCGGAAGTGAATATCTCACCAGGGCAGATTTGAAAATGCTTGAAACGAAATCAGGCCAGTTCATCCTATCGCTTGACCACCAAAACGGAAGATTTCTGGGGCCATCGGAATTAATAAAAAGCCCAGAAAGCTGGCCACGAACGATTATTTGGATGGATCTGAGTCGAGTTGGATCAAATGAAGGGCCCTGTCCCAGAGGCCTAATGCCATCCCCAGAGGTTTTGGCTGGCCGACATTTAATTGCCGCAGGCGGGGTTCGAGATGATCGAGATCTCCTAGTGCTGAAGGCTCAGGGAGTGAATGGGGTATTGGTCGCCAGTGCCTTACATTCTGGCCATCTATCCTTGGCTGCACTCGAAGAATAAGATAAAAAAAACGCTGCCCCTTGGGGCAGCGTCTTTCAGGCTTCTTTGCTGTTTAGTGAGCAGCAAAAGGGTGAGCCTGGAGGCTCTTCTGCTTCACAACTTCAGCAGCCTTAGGCTCGCCTGCAACTGCGCGCTTGATCGCGAGCTTGGTTGCTTCGTAGTTGAAGTCCTGAATCTTGGCATCGTCTTCAGCCAACCAGTGAATGAATACACCCACAGAGATGAAGAGGTCATCAGCTTCATCCGCTGGAATGGTGCCGTCTTCTACTGAATCAGCAACCGCCATTGCAACACCGCGCTGAGCAGGTCCGAACATCTGAACAGCTTGTTTGCCGTTCTTGATCGTGACCTTGTTGAACATAACCGTAGCTGGCTTGCAGAGCAGGTTAGGTGCGACAACAGCGAGAAGGCTGGTGAAGCCGTCCTTGTTGTTGGTCAAGCAGTTTGCGAATGCCGTTTCAGCAGCGCTACCGCGTGGTCCCAGGATCAGGTCGATATGTGCGATTTCATTACCATCGCCAACAAGGGCCTCACCGACCAGTAGCTTGTTGATTTTGCCCATTACTAACTCCTCGTTTTCATTGTTAAAGAAAGCAAAAAACTTCTTAAGAATTGACATTTCTATTCTCCCCCGGAAGGACGGCCTTTTCAGGGCGTCTCCATTGTTTTGGGTTACCCCTTATGCAGCTGATGAGCGAGCAAACAAGCAACGGTCAAATCGGCCGTGGTGCCAGGGTTAAGCCCTTTGGACTTAAAGTCCCTGTCCATTCTCCTCAATAGAGGTAAAGCACCACTGGGGGCTCCGGGTTTGCACCACTCGGCTTCCAGTTCGGCCATAGAGTCCGTGATCCAATCTCTGTAGGTCGTGCCAAATTTCCGCTCAATGTGGCTATCTGGCAGGGTCTGCAGCAGTTTGGAAAAGACGGCAACAGCCGCCCACTCATCACTTTCCCACTCAGCTAACCTCGAATCATACACCGTTAAAGCCATATGGAAAATATCGTAAAAGGAACTGGTGTATTGACGAGCAATGGAATCCCGGTGGGCGGCAAGGCGCATCGTTTCGAGAAGAGAACGATTCGGTTCAGCGGAGACATCGGCTTCCTCAGTCGACCCAAGACCGCCCGGATTGGCAACTCTGATCGCTCGATAGGCCCATTCTGCATCGGAAATGGTGGTGTGGAGAAGTACCCTTGCCACGGCCTGCTCAAGGGTTTCTTCTGGGGTTTTAAGTTCATAACCCAATAACAGGGGCGCAGCTAGCAAAATAATGCCAAGGTTGGTGTTACAGCCTACAGCTCGGTACGTGGCTAGGGTGGCATCATAAATTCTCTCGCCCAAAGTCTTTGAAGGATTTACGAGGCAAGGTCCGCTGACAGAGGCGCTGAGGATGAAGTCATCCACGGTCATATCATGGCCTTCCGAATAAACGCTCACATTGCCGGGTTTGAAGGCTCGAAGTTCTATTTCACAGGCCGAAAGATAGGCCGCAAGGGGCCCCGAATCTGTCACGATGGACTCGAAAACGTGCGAGTGGCCGTGTGCGTTGGGTCAGCCATCTGTGCGAGAAAGTCATCGACCAGAGCGTCGGCTATCGAAAGATCAGTGACGCCTTGAAGCCCCTTCCATGCAGGGATACTGTTGACTTCAAGAACACTATATCGACCATGTTCATCCCGAATGATGTCGACGCCTGCGTAGTCCATGTCTAGAGTTTTGACAGCATCCTCAGCCAAGCGACAAAGAAGACGATCATCCAGGCGAACGGGTTCACAGGAGGCGCCTTGATGGACATTATTCAACCAAGTGACACCGGATCGGCGCATGGCGGCTACACTCTTTCCTCGGATCACAAAAACTCTGAAGTCGTGACTTTGCTGACCCGAATGAATAAAGCGCTGAAGATAGAAGACACCCTGATCATCACTAAATGTTTCAAGCGATGAAGGCGTGTCGTAGCGACGAAGGCCTTGACCTTGTGAGCCAAAGAGGGGTTTTGAAACGATCGAATAGCCCTCATTCAACTCCTTTTGCACAAGGGCCAAAGCACGGTCTCTGTCTGTCATTACCCAGGTTGGAGGTGTTGGAATTTGAGCACGTGCCAGCAAAAAACTGGTCATTGCTTTATCCACAGTCCGTTCAATAGCTTGACCGCTGTTATAGACGGTAAGGCCGAGGTGTTTGAGCGCATGTAACACACCCAAATAGAGCGTGATTTGCTCCAATGACCCGCCAGGCACACCGCGAACGAAAACCCCATCGGGGAGATGATTTTCGAAGCCAGGGAGAGTAACTGAGACTCGCGCTCCAAATAATTCCATTCCACAAGCGGTCAAGCTGAGAAAGCGGGCCTCATACCCCTCTCTCTCCAAGGATTCACGCAACCGCTTTCCATGCCAGCCTGGATCATCCGTGATGATGGCAATCCGCCCCACCTTATTCCTCGAACGAGCGATCTAGCAAAGCCTCATCAAGGGCACCCGCATGGAAGCTATGCCCTGATTCAATCGCGGTTACGATGACTTTTGCGGGACTGAAGAGCATGGCATCAACCTTGAAGAAATCATACCCGTACTCCTTGAATACTTCCGCGAAGGGTTTCCCATAATCCCTTGAGGTGGAGCTGGGTAGGCCTGTCGCCAAAGCCTTGGCTTCTTCATCACTACCCTTGACGAAAAGATGAACCGTGCCCCCAAACAGAATCGCATCATTGGTTCTACCCATGGCCTTCACAAAATTCGGATGAGGCGGGGGAAGTGGAGCGGAGGCGAACCCATCAACGATGTTCCCCAATGGGAAATGAAGGGAGTGGGCCTTGTGGAGCGCCACCTCTAGTACCCGTCCAACGACCTGCATTCCACCGGCAAGGCTCGAGGTTGGGGTAAGAATCACGTGGACACTGTCAGTCTCGACCTTACAGGCTTTAGCGATTTTGTCGATGACCTCAACGGGGGGTACTTTATCGACCTCCATCACGATGGCCGTCTCGCCACAGACATCCCGGTAACCTAACTCCTCATAGAGTTCTTCAACAGGTTTTTCCTGGCCATCCTTGATCTTTGTGGCCATAGCTCGCGCCGGACCAGACCCGAGAGCATAGAAAGCGGTTTTCCCCTCTCCATGCGAGAGACTCCAGCCTGCATACTGGCTACCGAGACAAGATAAAACCGGATGGGTGCTAAAAACATTCACCATGGTAGGCCAACGCTTGAAAGGCGAATCCTGAGTCAAAGTGACTTTACCCAATCCTCCCATGCAGATTTCGGTGATCAGTCGACCTGCCTCAAGGCCCCCAACGGCCTGAATACCCGCATCAATGACCGTACAATTATTGGGTAGACGATCGATTTTAAGTCTCAAGCGATCGGCATGAGCGATCATGTACTTGACGATTGGAAGTGCGTAGGCGTTGACACTAACGTGGGATTGCATGAAAGGGTTCTCCTTGGATTCGGCTGGTACGTGGGTGGGCGTTAGATACCCGTCAAAAGTTGATTCAGAAGCATTTGCTCTTTTCGATCAAGCTGTCTATGGCATTCGGTCTCTGAGGCTCCTTGGGCCTCCACGGTGCAAAGTGGGTCGCCTTTTGACAGGATGGATTGATCTTTGGGACGATCAAAACACCCTGCAGGCCATGCAAACCCGGATGGGATTTCAAGGGTTTGTTCTGCGATAACGACTTTGAATCCCTTAATGTTGTCCCTTTCGCGCGGTGATTCAAGAGCGCCATAGCAACTGGCCCGAATATGTGCGGCAAGGATACCTCCCATGAAGTCCTCATCATAAAGCGCGAGTGTGGCACTAGGTCTGCAATTGAGCTCAAGGATAAAACATGCGTTGTCATGGATGAGAAAGTCTAGGCTATTTAACCCCCGTAGAGAAAGCGTTTGACTGATCTTCTTTGCATACGAGGTTATTTTAGCTTTGAGATGGTTATCTAGGGATTTGGCTTCCGTAGCACCTGCAAACAGGAAGGGATGTGTCGGGGTGGAAATATGGTGAAGACGATTGAAGCCAATGGGCGCTATAGATCCAGATCCTGCGAGAAAAAGCAGAGAGTGTGCGTGACCGGGTAATTTTTTCTGGTAATAAACGTCATTATCCTGAATATCCTCATCAAGCCAGCGGATCCCTTTGCCACCCTCACTGAGACCTCTTTTGATGAGCCATTTTTTAGGCCTGTTATCGACGGGAGGAGACCATCTGGTATCTGGGTAAGGAATCTCCAGTTGATCTAGGATCGAAAAAAAGTTTCTTGTATTTCTAACGGCACGCAAGACATGGGGCTGATTCCCTAAAATCAGGCGATTTTCTGATAGTTTCTCCAGAAGCTCTGGCGATGAATCAAGTCCGCTCCCATAGACCAGAGGAAAGTCCTTGGGTGGTGCCAG
The DNA here is from genome assembly GCA_964343925.1 of uncultured Methylococcus sp. Taxonomy (GTDB): domain Bacteria; phylum Pseudomonadota; class Gammaproteobacteria; order Methylococcales; family Methylococcaceae; genus UBA6136. The sequence continues at coordinate 74,971 of CAYFLM010000001.1, read as the reverse complement.
GCGCGAGGCTTTTGCAAGTAGATCATCGCTATCAAATCCATACCGCCCTGTTTTGACGGCTGAGACGGCATGAGCGGCTTCTAAAGTGTCTACATCGGCGTAAAAATCCAGCGCGATTGTCTCCATACCGGTGCGACTGGCAGACCGGGCCATAGCGCTCGCAGAGCTGCTGATAAGGAGTAGCTGGGAAGGGAGTTCAAGCTCAACCGGGAGCATGTGGCATGGTTAAGCAGGAATGACATCCAAGCAGGAGATTTCAGCGCCCTGAAGACGAGGTGTAGCGAGAACAATCTCCAAATGCTTGAGATGGCTAAAACGCGCCTTGGATTCATTAAAGAGGCGATTTGCGCTCTCCTCGTTTTCGACCATACAAAATCCAGTCGGTCCCCATGAACTCTGGCCGACGCCCACAGCACCAAGGCGAACCATAAAATTGATGGCCTGAGCAACATCCGGGCTGGTGAAGCGACCGCCTTGAGCGGGCGCAAAATGATCCCCTACAGCCTCCTGAAGCTTAGAAATTACGCTACCAAATCCTGAGAGATCGCCCTCCATCACCGCGGGTAAGCCTTTCATCATGACCATATGACACAAGTGTGCAGCCAAACGCTCTGGAAAAACGGGGAGTGTCTCGAAGGCCTTGACCTCATGACTGCCATGAAGCCCTTGATCGCGATGATCAAGGACCACCAGGAATCGCCAGGACACGGGCAGAGGCAGTCTTGCAATCACGGGGGGGACAAGGGTCGCGGGCGCACGCCCACCGTCGACAATCAGACCCCCCTGTTCAAATACGGCAATTCCAATCCCCGAACGGGCTCCTCGACCAATGATCGAGGCAATGTTCTGAATGCTCAGATCGAGGCGGTACAGTTTTGAGAGCGCGGTACCTACGGACAAAGCCAACTGTGTTCCCGAACCCAATCCGGCATGACCCGGGATCGCCTGCTCGATGTGGATCTCAGCTGGGAGTGATTTTCCGAGAGCCTCCGAAATGGTGGTCGCTGCTTTGAGTGCTCGCTCGGCTTCAGGACCAGTAGCTGTGAGTTGGGGTGAGCGGCAAGCCGTGATGACGGTTGCGATTTCATTGAGGCCAACGCCGATGCTTCCAAACTTTCTTCCGAGAGATCCCCCCATATCCAGAAAGCCCATATGCAGGCGAGCCGGTGCCCTAATCTGTATCAGGGTTTCTTGATCAGAGGTCATGTGCGTGGTGATTTATCAAGCCGCATTTTTTTATCTTAACCGAACCGCTTTTTTCCTGCCGAGAGAAAGGGAAGGCCTATCCCCGTGATCAGAATGAGCAAGCAACCGAGAAGCGCTTGATCATTGGGCACCTTATCGAGGAGCCAAACACTCAAACCAAGATTTATCACAGGAACGCAATACCCGACCGCACTCACAAGGGCGGCTGGAGCCAATTGATAAGCGCGTGTCATAAAGGCTTGGGCTAGACTGCCGGATAGGCCGGTCAACAACGCCAGAGCCCAGGCATCACGCCCGATAGGGATGGGACGAGGATCTAGCATAAACCACAACAGATGGAGCAAGAATGCAACGAAGCTAAAGTAAAAAACAATCGATCTTGAGGGGTTGGTTTGGCCTGCCCGAGCAATCATCAGGTAAGCAAGAGCGGCGATAAACCCTGATGCAACCCCCAATAGACGTCCCGGAAGATCAGAGGTATTCATTTGAGGCTCTAAAAGAAAAAAAAGCCCCAATAAAGCGCCTAGGATGGCCAACCAGTCATACCATGCGTTTTTCTGACCTAAAAAAGCGGGGCTCAGCGCCAAGACAAAAACACCGCTGGTTGCCGTCAAAAAGGAGCTTTCGCCAGGGCCGATGCGTTGTATGGAGGCAAATGAAAGTATGAGAGAAACGCCCCCGAATAATCCTCTTAGCCAAAGGGAACCCCTCATATCTCCCCAGAGCAGGGCCGTTTTCCTCAGGATGAGCGCAGGCAAGAGTAAGAGTGCGAGATTGACACTTACGCGGATAAAGCTCATGACAAGGGAGTCAACGGGCTCGGATAATTGACTTCCAAGATAAACACTGACCGACATTACCGAAAAAAAGCCAGAGGCTATCAACATGGCCATAAGGCCTTTGACAGCGCTGGCCTTTTTGACTTCTCGCTTTGGGTGAGGGGCTAATTGAAGCAATGCCTTGTGCCGCGTGGTTTGTTGAATGCAATAAAAGAACTTAAATACTGTCCAAATTCAAATTCACATGCTAACTTACGCGTGCCTGTACAGTTATTCCGTGGCGTCGCGTCACGCCTTCCCGAATCCAGCGCTTAGTTCGCTCCGTTCTTGAAGCCCGCTCCCGTCGAAGTAACTCCTAAGGTTTAACCGGCTGAAAAGCCATTTGTTGATATATAAGAGTTCCGATGAATTTTTCGGGCTTGGAGATGTTGGTATGAAAAATATTTATGTAGGCAATCTTTCCTTTAAGACAACCCAGGATGAATTGCGTGATTTGTTTGCCCAGTTTGGCGAGGTTTCCTCAGTCAACATTATCACCGATCGCATGACGGGTCAGTCCAAGGGATTTGCCTTTGTAGAGATGGATGATTCTGGTGCGCAAAGCGCGATTGACAAGCTCAACCAGACCGACCTCGGTGGCCGTAGCATCACGGTTAACGAGGCCCGTCCACGCGAAGAAAACCGCTCTTCCGGTCCGCGTCGCGGCGGATTTGGTGGACGCAAGAGCTACTAAAAAGCCTAAGCTTGGGGTTCGGAGAGGACACGCTTTCCGGACCCAAGGCTAAAACAGAACCCAAATCAGGGTCACAAGATCCATTAGACCGATCAGGCCGGCAGACACGATAAGCGCGGTGACAAACAGCGGATTGGCCAACATCAAGGAGCCACCGAGAATCTCGACCACGTCCTTGGCATCGAGTCCCATTGAGGCCACCTCGTAGGCCAGCCCTCCCAGTTTTCCCAAATCCGATAGTTTTGTGCTTTCGGTTTCGCGCTCAGTAGCGTTGACTCTCTGAATTAATTCCCCGGAATACTCCTTGGCACTTTTAAGCCAAGTATTCATGCGTTCAGGCAGGTTGATTGCAAGATCCAACAAATACCAGAACCAGCCCCACAACAATGTCGGAAGCATGATTGGCAGAGCGATCAGCCAAAACCATACGCTGGTTAATCCGAAATGGCGGCCCAACTGGTAGTCCAAAAAGAGTGTTGCAATCACGCCTGAAAGGGACAGTAAGCTCGCGATACCCTTGAATCTTCGAGCGATTCGACTGAGCAGAGCAACACCCTCCAAAAGTTTCTTTGGAAGAGGTTTCTTGACGCCCGTTTCCCCTGTTTGTGAAGGTATGTTTGTGGCCACCTGGGTACCCTAGGAATCTAATTTCTGTTTGAGAATGGCATTCAATTGGGCAGGATTGGCTTTGCCCTGAGTGGCTTTCATTGCCTGTCCCACGAAGAAAGCAAATAATTTATCCTTGCCACCCCGATACCCCGCGACTTGATCAGGATTATCAAGAATGATCTGGTCGATAATGGCCTCTATGGCTCCGGTATCCGTGATTTGTTTGAGGCCTTGTTTTTCGATAATGGTCTCGGCTGAATCAAGACTTGTCCAAAGCGCCTCAAAAACCTGTTTGGCAATTTTTCCACTGATGGTGTTGTCTTCGATTCGGGCAATCAATCCGGCGAGCCTCTCTGGGCTGACTGGACTTTGCTCAATTTCTAGATTGTCTTTGTTGAGGGCTGCAGAAAAATCACCCATGACCCAGTTGGCCGAGAGTTTAGGATCGCATGGGCCGGTTGCGACCACCTTTTCATAAAAGTCGGCAAGTTCGCGGGTGGCCGTCAGCACCGTTGCATCATATTCACTCAGACCAAAGCTTGCGACAAACCGGTTGCGTTTTTCATCCGGAAGTTCGGGTAGTTCAGTTCGGACCGATTCGATGAAAGCTGTAGAGATTTCAAGCGGTAAGAGATCGGGATCAGGAAAATAACGGTAATCGTTCGCTTCCTCCTTGCTCCGCATAGAGCGGGTTTCGCCTTTATTGGCATCATATAACCGTGTTTCCTGTACGACCGAACCGCCTCCCTCAATGAGATCGATTTGCCGTTCGACCTCGAAATTAATGGCTTTCTCGAGAAAACGGAACGAGTTTAAGTTCTTGATTTCAGCACGGGTACCGTAGCTTGACTGACCCAATGGACGCACGGATACATTCGCGTCGCAACGGAAGGAGCCCTCTTGCATGTTGCCATCACAAATTTCAAGGTAACGCACAAGGGCATGCAGTTTTTTCATGTAGGCAACCGCTTCTTTGGCTGAACGCATATCCGGTTCGGAAACGATTTCAAGGAGCGGGGTTCCCGCTCGATTCAAATCAATACCGCTGAGTCCATCAAAGTCCTCATGCAGTGATTTTCCCGCATCTTCTTCAAGATGTGCTCTGGTGATGCCAATGGTTTTTTGACCCTCCTCCAGCATGAGTGTCATGCTGCCGCCGCTCACAACAGGAAGATCGTATTGACTAATCTGATAGCCTTTTGGAAGGTCAGGATAAAAATAGTTTTTTCGGGCAAAAACAGATTTGGGCGTAATGGTCGCCCCAACGGCAAGACCAAATTTTACGGCCATTCTGACTGCTTCGGCATTGAGAACAGGCAATACCCCAGGAAGGCCAAGATCAATGGCACAAGCTTGAGTGTTTGGCTCGGCACCATAAGCCGTCGCGGCTGCAGAAAAAATTTTGGACTCGGTTGCCAATTGGGCATGAATTTCCAATCCGATGACGGTTTCCCATTTCATGAATGAACCTTTGCTAGCTATATTTAGGAAGATTGTAATTGGTTTGAGGCCCCAAGGAGTGTTCTGCAGCGAGGGATGCCATCAATTCTGCCAATTTCGATTTGCCTTTGATCACCATCGCGAGTTGATTGCCAGTCTTCAAAAGGCAGAGGACAGCTGAATTCTCGGCGGTCTTTTGTTCGCAATCGCAATTGGTATTCGCCGAAGTGTTCCCCTTCCCGCTCACATCCAAGACAAGCCTTAGAACCGATCATGCCCGACTCGGGGTCACGAGGATGAATGTCATTGCCTTCGGTAAGCACGCTTCGTACGGGGTGCCAGCGATTAATTCGATAGTCGCAGAGGCGATCGTAGAGAGGCTCTGTTAGGAAGCGTGGTTGGCATTCCTGTTTTTTATGAGCCGTCTGGGTCGGCTGAAGATAGCAATCCTCGGCATCGGGGATATTTCTGAATGTTTCAAAAAAGGATCGGCGTTCTATTTGATAGGCCCCCGTGGGGACCTGATGACACCAGCTGGTTTCATTGGATGGGAGATAACGCTCGATTTTGACGCCTTTGACCCACTGATGGCCTATGACTTCAACGGATTGAGGTTGGGTCCAGACAAAAATCATCCCAAGTCCAGAAAGCAGTGTGGTTAAGATAGCGGCTAGTCGGCGGCGACTCGTGGGACTAGGCGCAAATATAAGGGGCTCAGCGAGTTGAATGGTTTCTTGCGAGGGAGTGCCCGCCTTGGAATCTTCACCCTCTAGAGGATTGATAGCCAGATCCGCAGAAGTGTCTCCAGGCAGTAAGTCGCCCTCTACCTGAGCGCCACAATGACTGCAGAACCGAGAGTCAACAGCGGTCAGACTTAAGCATCCCCCGCAGCTGATGGCGGCTTTCGGGTTTGGAGCGAAGGTGGGTGAGGCTAAATAACGATGCTCCTTATCTTGAAGGCTGCCGCAAAATCGACAGTATGCCTCTGTTCTGGCAAGTAGACCTTCTGACCCGCAATGTCGGCAGTCCCAAAGGAATTCCGTCGATCCATTAGACGTCACCAGCCACCCTCCGCTTTAGAGCTTCCTCAATTGCTCAGAGAGCGGGTGATTTCTGGTGCCAGTCTGTAACCTGCTGATATTGATGGGCAGCATTAAGGAGTTGAGATTCGGAAAAATAATTTCCAATGAGTTGCATGCCAACGGGAAGGCCCTTGAGGAAGCCCGCAGGAACGGACATTGCGGGAAGTCCCGCAAGATTTACAGCGATGGTGTAAATGTCCGAGAGATACATGGCGATAGGGTCCTTACTCTTTTCACCAAAACCAAAAGCCGTGGAAGGGGAGGTTGGGCCTAGGATGATGTCTACCTCACTAAAGGCTCGCTTAAAGTCTTCGCTGATTAGGCGGCGGATTTTTTGAGCTTTCAGATAATAGGCATCGTAATAACCGGCAGAAAGGGCATAGGTTCCGATCATAATGCGTCTTTGAACCTCCGGCCCAAAACCCTCCCCACGGGAGCGCATATAAAGATCAGTCAGATCCTTGGGGTTTTCACAGCGGTGACCATATCGAACACCATCTAGACGTGCCAAGTTGGATGAACATTCCGCAGGCGCCACAACATAATAGGCGGGGCCAGACAGGTGCATGTTGGGTAGCGAGATCTCCTTAATGGTTGCGCCCATAGCAACATAAGCCTCGGCTGCTGCCTGTATCAGAGCGGCAATCTCAGGATCTAGGCCATCGCCAAAAAATTCTTTAGGGAGCCCAATTCTAAGGCCTTTTAGGCTGTCGCTGAGTTGTTCAGAAAAATTCGGGATGTCCCTCTTCAGGGAAGTGGAGTCCTTCTCATCAAACCCTGCCATTTCTTGAAGCAGTAAAGCACAGTCTTCGGCTGTCTGCGCCATAGGTCCTGCTTGATCCAAGCTGGAGGCAAAGGCAATCATTCCCCATCTCGATACCAGACCGTAAGTGGGTTTTATGCCCGTAATCCCACAAAAGGAAGCAGGCTGTCGAATGGAGCCGCCGGTATCTGTTCCTGTTGCGGCTGGAATCATACGAGCCGCAACAGCCGCGGCGGAGCCACCCGAAGATCCTCCCGGAACGGTATCCAAATTCCATGGATTTTTGACGGGTCCAAAGTAACTGGTTTCGTTGGATGAGCCCATGGCAAATTCATCCATGTTCAGTTTGCCCAGCATTACGGTGCCAGCCTGGTTCAATTTTTTCACTACGGTGGCATCGTAGGGAGAAATGAAGGGTGCAAGCATTTTGGAGCCACAGGTGGTCCTTACGCCCTGGGTGCAGAAAATATCTTTTTGCCCAATCGGAATCCCAGTCAGCTTGCTGGCCATTCCCGACGCCCTAGTTTGATCAGCTTGCTCTGCTTGGTGTAGCGCACCCTCCTCCGTCAGAGTAATGAAGCTATTGATCTTGCCATCTAGTGTTTTGATTCGATTGAGGAAGTGCTGTGTAAGCTCCTTGCTGCTGAAGGTTTTGTTTTGGAGTCCTTGGGAGAGTTCGGCAAGGGTTTTTTGATGCATGAGGACGAATTCCTGAACTTGGGTAGGGCTTTAGGTGGTTTTGGGTTGCTTATTCAATGACCTTGGGAACCAAGTAAAGGCCGGCTTCAACTGAGGGAGCAATGCTCTGGAATAGGCCCCGCTGGTCATTTTCTTGAACAATATCCGGCCTCAGCCTTTGAACTTGGTCGAGAGGGTGAGCCATTGGCTCCACATCGTTGGTATCCACGCTACCCATCTGGGCAATAAAGTCCAGAATGCCCGAAAGGTCCTTGGCATAGGCCTCTTTCTTTTCAGGATCAATCTGTAGTCTGGCTAGGTGGGATATCTTTTCTACGTCTTTGGCGTCAAGTGACATATGGTTCGCTCTGGCTAGATTAAGCGCGGGTTTATGCGCCCATTATTGGAAATACTGGGGCGTCAGTCAAAGAAAGCTGGATTTTCTTGTTTCCTCTGGAAACGACAATTTAGTTTTGAGTGGGGCCAACGTACGCGGTTCCTTGCCGAAATAGGCCCTCTCTTGTTAGTCTAGACATATTTTCTCACGGTTATAAGTCTATGTGGTTCAAGCGACTTCGCGGATTTTATTCAAACGATTTGTCCATTGATCTGGGTACGGCCAACACCCTCATTTTCATCAAGGGTCAGGGCATTGTGCTCAACGAGCCTTCTGTGGTCGCGATCAAGGAAGATCGTTCGCGTGGTCAAAAAAGTATCGTGGCCGTCGGAACGGCGGCAAAGTCTATGTTGGGAAGGACCCCTGGCAACATCACGGCCATTCGTCCGCTTAAGGATGGCGTGATTGCAGATTTCACGGTCACCGAGAAAATGCTCCAGTACTTCATCAACAAAGTACACAGTCATAAGTTATTCAGACCGAGCCCCAGAGTCATGATTTGTGTGCCTTGCGGATCCACTCAAGTCGAAAGACGGGCGATCAAGGAGTCTGCACTGGGTGCCGGTGCACGAGAAGTCTATCTCATTGAAGAACCCATGGCTGCTGCAGTCGGAGCGGGCTTGCCCGTTGATGAGGCACGAGGATCCATGGTGCTTGATATTGGGGGGGGAACCTCTGAAGTCGGTGTGATTTCCCTAAATGGGGTTGTGTACTCAGCTTCTGTGCGTGTCGGTGGCGATCGTTTGGATGATGCAATTATCAATTATGTTCGACGAAACTATGGCACCCTGATCGGCGAGGCGACTGCAGAGCGCATCAAAGTAGAGATTGGCACTGCCTATCCAGGGAGTGAGGTCCTTGAGATCGAAGTCAAGGGACGCAACTTGTCCGAAGGGATTCCGAGAAGTTTTGTTCTGAACAACAACGAGATTCACGAGGCCATTCAAGAGCCTCTGCAAGCGATTGTTGGAGCCGTTAAGGTCGCGTTGGAAAATACCCCACCGGAACTTGGAGGTGACGTCGCTGAGCGAGGTATTTACGTTACTGGCGGTGGTGCGCTCCTAAAGGATATCGATCGTCTGCTTTCAGAAGAGACGGGATTGCCAGTGCATATTGCCGAGGACCCAATGACCTGTGTAGCGAGAGGCGGTGGCAAGATTCTGGAGCTGCTTGATAGCAACAGCCCGGTTGGCTTCAGTCTGGAGTAATAAGACGGTCCCCTAGGCTTTAGTCTCAGGCTACCGGATGAAACCCCTTTTTTCCCGTGAGTACTCCCAGCCGTTCCGGTTGGGATTCTGCGTGTTAGCATCCCTAATGTTGCTTGCAATGGAGCAACGTGGCGCGCTGACCAGTATTCGCGCTCCCTTAGCGTTTATCTCACACCCACTTCAAAAGGCCATGGACTCACCCTTCAGTCTGGCCCGTAATCTGGCCCCATGGCTGACAGCCCAAAGCGACCTTAAAGATGAAAATCAGCACTTGAAGGAAGAAGTGTTGGCTCTGAAGGCCAAAGAGCTCCGCTTTGAGGCGCTTGAGCAGGAGAATATTCGTTTAAGAGGGCTTCTTGAAACCTCTTTTAAGGTCGGGGATCAGGTTCTTATCGCAGAGCCTTTGTCGATTACTCTGGATCCTCTCGAGCATATCGTAACCGTCAATAAAGGCACCCGATTTGGTGTATTTGTTAGTCAGGCTGTTTTAGACAGTAACGGAATAGTAGGGCAGATCTTTCGGGTCACGCCCTACAGCGCAGATGTGATCATGATCACCAATCCCGGCCATGCAATTCCCGTTCAAGTAAATCGCAATGGGTTGAGAACGATTGCCGTTGGCACAGGGCAAAGTGATCGTCTGGAGCTTCCCTATCTCAGGGGCAACGCGGATATTCAGCCGGGGGATCTTTTGGTGACATCAGGTCTAGGGGGCGTTTTCCCGCCAGGGTACCCTGTTGCCAAAGTGCTACCCATGGAAGGCTCAACGGTTGAGTTGGGTGGTCGAATTACGGCAAGGCCGGTTGCATCCCTGGAGCGAAACCACGAATTATTGTTGGTCTGGAGCAATAACCAGCCCATCCCGCGCATTCCTGTCGATGAAAAGGGCACCCATGGCGGAAACTAGGGCATCGAATCTCTGGATATTTTTTACTTTTGTGGTTGCCCTGGGACTTCGCCTCGTTCCCTGGCCACATGAAATTGCGCTCGCCAGTCCAGACTGGGTGGCGCTTAATTTGATGTTTTGGGTGCTTTTTTCGGAAGGTCGATTGGGTGTCATCTCTGCATGGCTGATTGGGATCCTGACAGATGCCGTAACGGGGCACCTTCTAGGCCAGTATGGACTTGCTTATGCAGTGATGGCGTACCTTTTAATGCGGTGGTCCAAACCAATAAGTTTTCATCCCCTACCACAGCAGACGCTGAGTCTTGCCGGGGTACTTTTGGTCGGTCATCTTTTGGTGCTTTGGACCGAAAGAATTGTTCCAGATGGACGAGAAATGGCTTGGACTTGGCTAAGTCCCCTGAGTGGTGCCATCCTCTGGTTGATACTCACTCTCCTGATTCGGGGCCAGCGCACGGATCCAGCCTGAAGTTCACATGAGCGACTCCTTCAGCGGCAACGACTCCTTCAAAGAGAATAGCCTCTTCCTTAACCGGATTGTGGTCAGTGTCACGTTGATGTCGCTGCTCACGGTCGTATTGGTGGGCAGGCTGGTTTACCTCCAGATATCAAGTCATGAGCTCTACACCACGCTTTCGAGGGATAACCAAGTCCGTCTAGCTCCCATTTCGCCATTAAGAGGGATGATTTTGGATCGAAATGGGGAGCCTTTGGCAGAGAATGTCCCCAGTTACACCCTCGAAGTCATTCCTGAAAAGACCGAGAACTTTGAACAAACACTGGAGACCTTGACGCCCCTTATTAACCTGCAAGAAGAGGAGCTTGCGGCAATCCGTAATCAAAGACAGGTTCGGAAGAGCTTTGAGAGCCTCCCGATACGGCTTTGGTTAAGTGAGGACGAGATCGCGCGGATTGCGCTCAAGCTTCCTTGGCTGCCGGGTGTATCGATAAGTACCAGGAGCGTTAGAACCTACCCGTATGCCGACCTTGCCGCCCATGTGGTTGGTTACGTTGCGAGGATTAGTGAGAGTGAGCAGAAAAAGCTCGACACTGCAGAGTATCAAGGAACCGCATTCATAGGGAAAAACGGTCTCGAAAAGAGCTATGAATCGGTTCTGCATGGGCGGACCGGGTTCGAGCAATATGAGACGAATGTTAAGGGATACATCCTGCGAGAGCTTGGCATAAAGGATGCGATTCCAGGAGCAGATCTTTATTTGTCCCTGGATATCGCGCTTCAGCGGGTTGCAAGGGATGCGCTTGGGACCTTCAGTGGCGCGGTAGTGGCGATTGAGCCATCTACTGGTCGTGTGCTTGCCATGGTCAGCAACCCGGGTTTTGATCCCAACCCCTTTATCAATGGGATTTCAAAAGATCGCTACCAAGCGCTTCAACAGGATGAAGAGAAGCCGCTTTATGATAGGACCATTCGTGGGCTTTACCCTCCGGGTTCAACTGTTAAACCCTTTGTTGCTCTGGCGGGTTTAGAAATTCTCAATCTGTCCCCGAGTAGCCGAGTTTCTTGCCCGGGGTACTATCGCCTGCCCGATTCTGCTCACAAATATCGTGACTGGAGACCCTCTGGTCATGGGCCCACAGATCTCAAGTCGGCCATCACACAATCCTGCGATGTGTATTTCTATGATTTGGCGCATCGGATTGGTATTCAGAAGCTGCATGATTACATGCATGAGCGATTCGGATTTGGGGCGGCGACGGGCATTGACCTGCCCGGTGAAAAACCGGGGCTTTTTCCTTCAGAATCTTGGAAACTCAAGTTTAGAAAGGCGCCCTGGCAGGCTGGAGAAACCGTGATTACTGGGATCGGTCAGGGTTACGTCCTCACGACACCTTTGCAGATGGCACGCGCTACAGCCATGCTCGCAAACAGGGGCGCTGTGGTACAGCCTCGGCTTGTGGAGCGCATTAAGTCGAGGCTTGAAATCGAAACGCCCTACCCAAGAGAAGAAAATAGCTCAACGGCTTTAATTCCTGAGGGTGATTGGGAAACGGTTGTGAGTGCAATGATTGATGTAGTGCACAGTGCGGCTGGAACCGCAAAAGCCGCGGGTCGCGGGTTGACCTACCATATTGCTGGAAAAACTGGGACCGCACAGGTATTTACTGTAGCCCAAGATAAGAGTTACAAGAGCATGAAAATCACCAAAAACATGAGGGATCATGCTTGGTTTATGGGTTTTGCTCCGGCTGAGTCACCCCGCATCGCTGTTGTCGTCATTGCAGAACACGGGGGCCACGGAGGGAGTGTTGCGGCACCGGTGGCCAGAGCTGTTATGGATCGTTATCTTTTGGGTTCAGGCCCATGAATGCAGACCCGTTGTTAAACCAACTACGAATGAGGAGCAACCCAGGTCAGTCTTGGGTGGAGCGGCTTCATATCGATCTTGCGCTGATGAGCGGATTGTTTCTTTTGGCCACTATTGCAATGGTCGTCCTCTATTCAGCTTCAGGACAGGATTTTATGGTCCTCGTTCGCCAATTCATGCGCCTTTGCCTTGCGGTGGCCATTATGGTCGGCGTGGCGCAGGTGCATCCAAGACACCTTCATTTTGCTGGCCCCATTCTCTACACTGCGGGGGTTCTGATGCTCCTGGCTGTACTACTGTTTGGGAAAATCAGCATGGGTGCCCAAAGGTGGCTTGATCTCGGTGTCATTCGCTTTCAACCCTCAGAACTCACCAAAATCTCAACCCCTATGATGGTGGCTTGGTTCCTTGCTCAGGAACAGCCCCCGGCTAGGCTGCGTACATTTGCGCTCGCACTTCTAGTGATCCTGGTGCCCACGCTGCTGATTGCCAAACAGCCAGATCTTGGGACTGCCATTCTAGTTGCAACCTCGGGCCTCGCCGTTGTTTTTTTGGCCGGACTTCCTTGGCTTTACATTTTTTCAGCAGGTGCGATCGGGTTGAGTTTGTTACCGATTGGTTGGCGTTTTCTCCACGGCTACCAGAAAGACCGGATACTCATGCTTTTAAATCCTGAGGCCGACCCTATGGGCCGTGGTTATCACATCATTCAGTCGAAAATTGCGATAGGTTCAGGTGGACTTCAAGGTAAGGGGTGGCTGCATGGGACTCAGGTTCATTTGGAGTTTCTGCCTGAAAGCTCTACTGATTTTATCTTTGCCGTTTTAGCAGAAGAGTTTGGGTTGATCGGTTGTCTCGGCCTGTTGTTCGCTTATTTTCTGATTTTGGCACGTTGCCTATATATCGTGACCCAAACTCAGGATCGTTTTTCTCGTTATCTTGCTGGAGCGCTCACATTGACCTTTTTTGTTTATGTATTCGTCAATGTTGGAATGGTGATTGGAATCCTACCGGTTGTGGGTGTGCCGCTTCCCTTGGTGAGCTATGGGGGAACGTCTACGGTTACTTTGCTTGCGGGATTTGGCATCCTAATGTCTATCCAGACACACCGGGTGAAAGCAAAGGCTCAAGATGGCTTTTAGCGGTAAGTTTTCCCATCGGTCCATGTACCTCGCGTTTACCAGGCGGTATGCTTTCCAATATTAATTTTCAATACGGTGTAATGATGAATGGACGACTTTGGCTCTCGGGTCTTCTTGCTCTTCTAATGCTGGCTGGCTGTGCGCCACAGAAACAATCTCAGCCCGTATCGGAAAAGTCGTCAGCCGCAGAAACCGATGCCACACGCCCGAATAAGGCCCCTGACCAACGTGAGATTGCGCTTCCCCCCCAGATCGGTATCGCCGAACGTTCTGATGTTCATGCATTCATCATGGAAATGGTCCAGCGGCATGGTTTTGATGCGGGACAGCTGAGCGCCGCATTTGATGCTGCTGGGTTTCAGCCGGCGATTCTGGAGGCCATGGGTAAGCCTTATGAAGCAAAGCCCTGGTTTCAATATCAAAAACTTTTCTTAACCGAGAAAAGAATTCTAGGTGGTCGAACGTTTATGGAGGAGAACCGGGCCGTTTTAAGCCGAATTCAGACGAAATACGGTGTTGACCCCGCCATCGTGACAGCAATCATCGGTATAGAAAGTGCCTATGGCGTAAAACCCGGAAAATATCGTCTGATTGATGCGCTCTCTACCTTGGCATTCCAGTATCCACGCCGTGCCTCTTTTTTTCGTTCGGAACTTGAGCAGTTCCTATTGTTATGTCGGGAAGAGGGCACTAATCCGGTTGAACCGTTGGGCTCTTATGCGGGGGCTATGGGCATGCCACAGTTTATGCCCTCTAGCTTCAGAAAGCTGGCGGTCGATGGTGATGGGGATGGGCGACGAGATATCTGGAAAAACCCCTCCGACGCGATCGCGAGCGTCGCGAATTACTTTAGTCGGAATGGATGGCGAACGGGGGAGCCGATTGCTGTGCCTGCTAACGTCAAAGGAACAGCCTTTGGCGCGGTTCTATCTTCCAAGACACCCAAGCCCTCTTTCACTCTAAGTCAGCTGGCCGCCAAAGGGGTCACACCTGCCGCACCCGTCAAAGACGGTCTTAAGGGCGTTCTGGTCGAGCTCCCGGGTGATCAGGGACCCGTTTATTGGATAGTGTTCCAGAATTTCTCGGTGATTATGCGTTACAACCATAGTGTTCTCTACGCCATGGCGGCCTACGAGCTAACCCGTTCTTTTCAGCACGCACGCTAGCCTTGCTCTCCCAGCATCAGGCTTCGATTCAAACGGTCGGTTTTGACTGGGAAGAGGACACCCCGGCATTCCTGCTGGATGCCGGTGCGCTGGAGCAAACCCTTGGCAAGGTCCAACGGCTAAGATCCCTACCCAACGTTCGGATCCTTTATTCCATCAAGGCATTACCCCTATTGGCCTTGATGGAGGAAATGTTGCCCTCAATTGATGGATTTTCGGTCAGTTCACTCTTTGAGTTGAGGCTGGCTGCTGAACTCGCTGAACCTCATGGCCATCTGATTCATTTGACATCGCCCGGACTCAGGCTTGATGAAGGCCGTGAAATCATGAAAAGAGCTACGAGTGTTAGCTTTAATAGCCTGGAGCAGGGTAAACGATTCAAGTCCATCCCAACTCAAGCTGGCTTAGGATTTAGGGTTAATCCAGGTCTCTCTTTCCTCGATGATGTTCGTTACGACCCGAGTCGACCTGCTTCACAGTTAGGGATCTCACTGACCGAATTCGTTCGAGCGATTGAGGGCGATTTTGAGAGTCAGCGGGGTCTCCACTTCCATAATATGTTTGAGGGCCGAGATCTGAAGCCACTGAAAGTGACGCTTCAACATATTCAGCAGGTTCTTGGCGATCATTTTCGTCAGCTTCCTTGGATGAATGTGGGGGGTGGGTATCTGCTCAATGATCAGCGGCTGGTCGAGGATCTGGAGCGTTTGTTGGTGGAGCTGATGGACGCATCCCCAGCGATGGAGATTTTGCTTGAGCCTGGCAAGGGGCTTATTGGGCACTGCGGGTTTCTGATTACCCGCGTTGTAGACGTTTTTGAAAGAGATGGTGTGTTAACTGCGGTTTTGGATACGGGGGTCCACCATCTCCCTGAAGTGTTTGAATACCAGAAAAGACCATCCCTTCTCGGTGAGAGCGTCCAGTCTTCGATTCGCGCTCTTTTGGTTGGAAGCAGCTGTCTTCCCGGAGACGTTTTTGGCGAGTATGGATTCCAACGACCTCCACGCGTAGATGAAACGCTTATTTTTGGTTCAGTCGGCGCTTATTCTATGGTGAAGGCCTCTTTATTCAATGGCCATAACCTACCCAAGATTTTCCGAATGAGTAAGAACGGGAGCGTTAAGGCGCTAAAAAGCTATGACTATGCGGCATTTCGGTCACGCTGGTCGGATGCGTCTTTTTAGGGCGGATCATTGGATCTTTAGGGTCATGCCCATAGCGCTTGCCCTATGGGGCTGTAGCAATCATGTTCCGCCACCCGCCGAGCCACCAAAGTCCCCGAACTTAAATTTAGCCCTTATTCGTGATGCTTTAAGTTTTGAGGGCTCACCCTATACTTATGGTGGTGATGATCCAGAGGAGGGCTTTGATTGCAGTGGCTTTGTGCGATACATCTACCAACGCCATGGGGTTGATCTGCCAAGAACGGCTCAGGGAATGGCCACAGCACTTGAGCCGGTGCCTTTTCATCACAAGAAAACGGGAGACCTCGTCTTTTTTAATACTAACGGCTCACCTTTCTCTCACGTAGGCATTGTGAGTGACTCAGACCATTTCATTCATGCCAGTACGGCCAAGCGAGGTGTCGTAATATCCGAGCTTGAATCGCCCTATTGGTCAGATCGATTAACCGGTGTCAGAAGACCTCCCAGCAAAATGGATCGGATTGGTTTTAAGCTAGAAGAAAAGAGGGGCAATTGAAAGCGATCAGCATTGGGGCAACGGGGGATCCATCCGTCCTTCAGGTCATGGAGGTTGAATCGCCAACCATCCGGAACCCGGATGACGTCAAGGTCCGATTGCGGGCTGCGGGACTGAATCCGATCGATACCAAGATCAGACGACTTGGGTTGCTGGCCACCGGAGGATATCCCGCCATCCTGGGTTGTGATGGTGCGGGTGAAGTGATTGAGGTCGGATCAGCTGTGACCCGCTTTAGCGTAGGAGATAGCGTTTGGTTTTGTCACGGAGGGCTGGGCGATGCGCAAGGTAATTATGCGGAGCTCAATGTATTGAACCAATGTTGGCTATCTCTGATGCCAGAAAACCTGAGTTTTCATGAGGCGGCGGCTGTTCCGCTAGTTCTAATTACGGCCTATGAGGCCCTTTTTGAGCGCAGTCAACTCAAAAGCGAGGGGACAATTCTTATCCACGGTGGCGGCGGAGGCGTGGGGCATTTAGCGGTTCAATTGGCGATGCAGGCTGGAGCAAACGTCTTTTCCACGGCTTCCTCTCAAGAGAGTCAGGCGTTACTGCATGCTTTGGGCTGTAAACGATTAATCAACTATCGCAACAGAGATTTCGTAACTCAAGTCTTGGAATGGACGCAGGGTGTGGGCGTGGATTCGGCTCTGGATACCGTTGGGGGCGAAACATTCATAAGGACCATTTCTTGTATGGCCCATTACGGGGATCTGATAACACTACTTGATCCGGGAACCGTCGCCTTTGGAGAGGCGAGACTTCGAAACCTTAGAATCTGCTTCGAACAAATGCTGACGCCCATGCTTAGAAACCTCAAACATGCCAGGTTGAGACAAGTGGAGATACTCGACTGGGCAAAACCAAAGTTTGAGTCGGGAGAATTAAAGATCCATTTGAATGCGGTATTCCCCTTTGAATCCATTCAGCAGGCGCATGAGAAATTAGAGCGCGGGTCCTTTGCCGGAAAGCTTGTTCTGGATATTTCCTAGCGAAATTATCAGAAATTTGTGGTTGACCTGTTTCGATGCGGGTCACAAATGAATTATCATCGCCTCCGTTGATTTTTTTTATGTCGATTCCGGAGTAGAAAATGAAGAAATTGATGGTGTTACTGATTGAAGGGCTCTCCAAGCTGGGGTTGGACAAACTTCCAAGGGCGCTGAGCTTCGGTCTCGTTCTCGTTGTGGCGCTCGCTTATCTGACGGGAAGCGTCAAGTTGGATCACAATTGGTTTAGCTTCCTCTTTCGTTGGATGCATGTGATCTCAGGCATCATGTGGATTGGACTGCTCTGGTATTTCAACTTTGTACAAATCCCTTCAATGCCGAAAATTCCAGATGAGCAGAAGCCTGCTATCGGTAAGGTGATTGCACCTACAGCACTCTTTTGGTTTAGGTGGGCAGCCCTATCGACAGTGATCACAGGGCTAGTCGTAGCCAGCATGCAGGGTTACATCAAAGATGCCATGACGCTGGGTCTATTGGGCGATAGCGCGCCACGAGATGTCTACATCGGTGCGGGGATGTGGTTGGGCTTGATCATGGCTTTCAATGTCTGGAACATCATTTGGCCAAATCAAAAGATTGCTTTGGGAATTGTTGATGGCACTGCAGATGAAAAGAAAGCCGCAGCAAGAATTGCTATGTTGACCAGCAGATTCAACACCATGTTCTCTCTCCCCATGCTCTATTTCATGGTGGCAGCGCAGAACGTCGGCTAAACCAAAAAGACGCTAAATAATCTGGAAATAGCCCCCACGCCGATCGAAAGGCGGGGGGGCTTTTTTATGAGCCTGAGGTCAGCTCAAGTCTGACACCGGGAAATGCGTTGTCGTTGCCCTCATCTTGCCGTTTTTCTGAAGGTCCCACACTCAAGCGGCTTTTGGGAAGCCGTGTTTCCGTTTGAAGTTGGTGTTCGACCTCATTGACTCTTCTACTCGCGAGATTTTCGAGCTGTTCGGGCCGAACCTCAATGGCTTGAGAGAGCTGTTGTAGGGCCATTTCATAAAAGGTCGGCGTTTGACTTGTTCTTCCCGTAAGCCCTGAAAAAAGTCCAACTCGGTCTGGCTGATGGCCGACCTCCTGCTCAAAACGTTTAATCACGATGGACTCCTGCCCTGAATCCTTTATTAGTGAATCAAGCGCTCGCTGGGTGGCGCCATCATTGGTATTGATAGGGTCGGGATCCTCCTTGCCTTGTAAGGGGTTTCCAAGTTGATCTTGAATCTTAATCGCTACAGCACGGAGTTGGAGGGCGCTCAGGTCGGCCTCTCCCTGAATCAAACCATGTAAGACTAATGAAATTTTGGGGCGATCGCTAAGACTCGAAATCAGCTGGGCTATTTTTTCACGCTGAGGAGGTTCAAGTGTTGCTGAGCCCGCGCGAAAAGCGACGGTATCGACGGCTTCGTCATTCGAGCCGAAAAGCTTGGAAAGCGCGTTAAACGGTGCTTTGATGGTGTTGACTAGGAGTGTTTTAAAGGCATCCCAAACAACGGGACCGTACTGAAAGTCAGGGTGGTTTACATCCCCCTCTATTGGAATTGAGACAGAAATTTTTCCTTCACTATCTTCAAGAAGCGCAATGGCTAAATCCAAAGGAAGGCTTGAGTCCGGCGCACCTTCAACATGCTCACCGAGTCGGATTCGTTCGAGCATGATCTGATTGGTGCTTTTGAGTTGGCCATTTTCAATTCGATAGACCAGATCTAGATTGAGCTTCCCTGTCTCGATTCGTCGTCCTGCAAAGGTGGCGCTGTAGGGCGAAAGCCCATTCATTGCGACATTTCTGAAGACCATCGATGCGTCTAGGAAGCTTTTGGGATCCATCGGGGCCAATGAGCCATCAATATGCGTTTCACCGTATTGATCAATCTGTCCTTGAAACCTGAGTTTGGCTCTAGCGCTCTTTTTAAGTGAAAGCCCGGATAGGGTACCTGCCAGATGATGAATGTGGGTGGAAAATGGCAAGATGAGGCTATCGTCGCTGTAGTCTAGCTGGGCATCATTGACTTGAATGCGGGTGATAGTGAGGTCGGGAGATGCGGAGGTTGATTTTGGAGCCGGCGCTTCAGCTTTAATCGGCTTTCCGGGACGGTTAAAACGCTTTGCGATCTCGCTTAAGTTGCTGGAGTGATCTTTGTAGATGGAAAGCGATGTTTGAGGTGCCAAGATCTGGATATCGCGGATTTTGAGGCGTTGTGCGGGGTATGCAAACTCTAGCCCCGCCAATTTGACTGATTTCCAGTCGATCAAGCGTTTCCCTTCAGGTTGGAGCAAAACTCGGAAATCGTCCAGGCTCGAACTACCCGAGACATTGGCGCTGGGCCCGCTGGAAGAGGGCTTAATACGGATGTCGAGATCGGTGGAGATGTTGCCGTTTTTGAGTCCAATCGGCGACTTTGGCCCAAGTAAACTTTGTGCGGGGGTCAGGTTGATTTGGCTTAAAAGGATTTTGCACTCTGCTGACTTGGCCAGAGGATTTGCATTTCCCTTGATGTTAATTTTTCCACCTTCATCAACCTTCGAATTGAGCTCAAAGTTAAAAGCCTGATTGGATTTGCTGTTAATGGCGCCCGAGTGCAGGGAAAGGTCCGAGAAATGGTAATTCAGAGGCACCTCAAGAGAACGATCAGTCAATGACAATCGAAACTTTTCAAGATTGAATTCTCCAAGGGAAAAAGCCCAGGGGGATGTGTTCTGTGTTGTGGGTGTTTCCGTGGGGGGGTGCTTCGTCGAGGGGTTTTTGATGAGATGGCCGTTACCCTCTGTGATATCAAGCTTGCCGATGGTGATGGATTTTGCACCCAGATCCAGGGCCGCATCGTTTAATCCAATACGATTGATTTCAATCAGCGGTTCTCTCTCCCGATTCTGAGTGAGCTTGACCTGACTCAGCTCCAGGGTAAGGGCATCTACCACGGTTTTTGGAACTTCTCCTGAATCAAGTTCAGCCGCCAGCTTCCATCGGATGCTATTGAGGTGGGCTTGAAGCTGGAGATCAACGGGATTTTCGGGGTTAAGAACACCCTCAAGGTCTTTCAGCTCGCCCTCGAAGCGGTCGATGGACAAGTGGATTCCAGAAGGCTCAATGCCTGCGAGATACGAGAGGCTCAATGCTAAAGATCCCTTGGGGTGGAAGGGCCCTAGCCTCTCTTTGAGCAGACCACTCAAGGATTCAAGCGAAAGCCTTGAAAGAGTTAGAAGCCCTCGTGAAGCCAGTGGATTGATTGTGGCTTCCCCAGACCAATGTAATTGACCACCGTCTAAAAGTTCTGCATCCATATTAAGCTGGCCTTCATCACTGGAAAGGCTAGAGAGGCTTTTGAGCTCAAGGTTGAAATCTTGGAATACGGAAAAAGGCGCGGGATCCTTGAGGTTATCGTAGCGAACCAGGCCATTCTTGATGAGAAAACTACCAATTTGGAATCTCGGAATGAGGGTCTTGGTCTCGTGTTCCTTGATGTCCCCACTTGGGGC
Source organism: uncultured Methylococcus sp. (assembly GCA_964343925.1). Classification (GTDB taxonomy): domain Bacteria; phylum Pseudomonadota; class Gammaproteobacteria; order Methylococcales; family Methylococcaceae; genus UBA6136. The sequence goes on along the minus strand of CAYFLM010000001.1, from coordinate 54,355 downwards.
AGCAAGAGTTTTTGCGATGCGTAGTTCTCCAGTAGCCGTTTGAATCAGGTTGATTTCGGGTGTATCGATGATCACCTGATCCATGACCAGTGCTCGATGAATGACCGAAGCGATCAGGTTTAGATTAAGTGAAATCGCTTGGCTAGAAAGGTCCAGCTCGCCATCTGCATTAAGGACACGCAAGCCAGTGATGTCGAGTTTCAGCCGAATGGGATTAAATGCAATTCGCTCAACACCAATCGTACCCGTTAATTGTTTCGCAACCATTTTTGGAGCCAGGTACTCCAAAAGGTGAGGTATGACTAAAAATCCGATGAGGATGTAGGCGACAAAGACGCGTAAGGCCCACCTGATTGTTGCCGAGCGATGGTGTTTATTCCTGATGAATTCAAACCGATCAATCAGTGTTTTTTTCCAGTCCATACCACATTCCTGCAAGACGGTTACGATCCCGGTGAAGTGTTTCTGAAGGAAGGTATATTAAATTGAAAGCCCCAGTTTTCGACGAGCAAAAAGGCAATTCGCGCCTCCCTTTTGAAAGTCACGACAAGTACTGGGGCGGTCAAGGTAGCATTGGCAA
>CAYFLM010000001.1:47390-53675 GCA_964343925.1 uncultured Methylococcus sp. | reverse complement strand
GCCTCCCTTTTGAAAGTCACGACAAGTACTGGGGCGGTCAAGGTAGCATTGGCAAGCGTAAAGGGGGAGTGGGTTGTCTTTTTCTCTTTCCGAGATCAGCGCAATGCAATGGGATTCGACGCGTTTGATTTTGAAGTGCCTTTTTTCGCGGGTCACCCAATTCGGATGCAGCTGAATAAAAGCCTCTCCGGGTTTAACTTCCACGCGGTCATAGGCCTCTCTACAACAAGCCCCGCAGGTCAGGCAGTCTAGTTCCGTAGCGGGCTCAAAATGACTGCAGGCGGGCTCATCGCTATCAAGTCTCTTTTTGGGCGCCTGCACACAGAAACTTCGGTTTTGGCCCACCGAAAACCACGCACAGTCTTGGCAGCGATATTGTCTGGCCCAGGAGGGGATCGTTGCATGTTTGAGGCGATGAATAGGTTCCGGCTGCTGAAACAGAGACCAGAGAGAAGGTTTTTTATGATCTAGAGGTGACTTTGCTGCAATTGCAAGCTGAAGTGCCTCGATCAATTTGCGGGTAGTGCTGAGTGCAAGATGAAGTGGGCCGTGGTAGCGTGGCAAAGATGCACGCTGTAGCCCGATTCTTGAGGCAATACAGCTTTTCTCAAGTCGACCCCCCTGCACTTCTGGTGCTTCAAGTGGATTTTCACCCAGTTGATTCCAGAATGAAGTTCTAAAATCGGTTGTTGGCGCAAAAAAATCCCGGAGACCATACTCGCCAGCCAACCGGGCCTGAAGCCTCAGGCAGGCATGCTCGCGCCAGGGATTGGTTCCAAAGGAGGTCAGTCCCCAGTCGGTAGTTTGCTCACCCTCAGGGCCCTCGACCAAGGCGTGACAAATTTCGTGAAAGATGAACTGTGCAAGGCTGTCATCCTCGTCGAAATCAACAGGATGGGTGATGGCGATGGTCCCCTTTCCATCGCTCGTAGCGTACGCCGAGTGGGTTCGCTCAATTTTGAAGCCCAGATTTTCGGCGCACTGCTGCCATACAAGATCCAAAGGATCGGAATATTCATGAGTAATCTTGCGCTGCATGGGGAAATCAGGGTTGTGTGGGGCTGATTTCATACTCAAGCTCTGGACCTTCGTCGGAGTTGGCAGGCAGGTAGATGTGGGTGATAGATGACGTTTTGTTTTTTGGGCGACTGAATTTTTTGAGTTTTCTGGAGGAAAGTTTTGGACGGTTACCCGTCTGTCCACTGATTTCCTCTGAAACTTCTTCGGTAGTATGGGCCTCTTCCTCCCATGCCTTCAGCGGGTTCAGGTTGAGGCTTGATGGGGTATTGTTTCCGGGCCAAATGTCGCTAGTTACAGTGGTTCTATTACCCAAGGGAGTGAGTAGTTCACGATCGTTAAACAGATGTCCCGTTTCGTGGGGATTGGATCGCGTCGCCTCATTCAGTTTTTTTCGGTCGCGGGCCATTTGGCGGTCTTCGATCCACTGTTTGAGCTCTTTGAGTTTTCGAAGCTGGTCGTAGCTCAGACCTGATAGCGTTTCGATACTTTCACTACTCTCTCCAGGTTCCGTCGGACCTAAAATGATGCGAGGCTCTGCCGAGCTTTTAAGTGGGAACTGGATAAGAAGAAAAAGCGCGAGGCAGCTCTTAAACATTGGAGCTTTGGTGTTGAATTGAGTCGAACGTGTCTGACCCATTGGTTCCGTGAGCGGTGCAAATGGCGTAAATGTTGATTACGACACTATACTATAGCCTTGGCAATTTACCCCGTTTCTTGGGGTTTCAGTTTGTTTGAGAGGCAATCATGAGTAACCATCCCGATCATTTGCGCTACGCCGAGACTCATGAATGGGTTAGAGATGAAGAGGGAGGCTTGGTTGTTGTGGGAATTACCGAGTTTGCCCAGCAGCAACTTGGGGATGTGGTTTTTTTGGAGCTGCCAAAGTTAGGGCAAATAGTTAAGGCAAAGGGTCCGGTTGCGGTTATTGAGTCGGTCAAGGCGGCTTCGGATATCCATGCCCCTTTGAGCGGCGAGGTCGTTGAAATTAATTTGGCCTTAATCAGTCAGCCTGAGCAGGTCAACGCCAATCCGTATGAGGCTTGGATGTTCAAGATTCAGCCCTCTCAGGCTGAAGAAAAGGGTCGCCTGATGAGCGCGGCAGCCTATGAGGCGCGCAACGCGAGTTAGCCTCTCGTCTCTACTGCGCCTTGGGGGCAGATGGTGATAAACTGTGATGGGGGATGGACGCCTTTGCTCGAGCGTCGAGTTCTTCTTGTCTACACCCCTGTTGTCCCACACACAATCTCCCAAAAGGATGGCGGCGCATGAAAGAGGCGGACTATAACAGCTATATCAAGGCTTTTACGCGGCTTTTTGAGGTTTACGATGCAGCCACACCCTATCTGGATGTCCCAGAAGAGTTTAAGGTTTTCATCAACAAAAAGCGGGCTTGGCTAGAACGGCTAAAATCGCCTGAGTTTCCGGTAGCCTTTTTGGGCGCTTTTTCTGCCGGAAAAAGTACCATTATCAACGCCGTTTTGGGGGACGATATCCTACCCCAAGCCACCAAATCACTAACGGCAATCCCGACACTGATTCGAAAGGGTCGAGCAAACAAGGCCATCATCTCTTATCTTAGTGAAAACGAGCGTCTTGAGCTTCGTGATCTCTACCTTGAGGAACTCTCCAAAGAGCTGAGAACGAACCCAGATACGTATCGATCCTTGGGGAATGCGGATTTAGTTTCGCGCCTCAGCGCTGATATTGAGCGCCAGCGAAGTCAGTATGGCGGTTTCAATAAACAAAAATTCTTCGATGAACTTCGCGTGTTACTTGAGGGGTGGGGCAAGCTAAGCGGGGCAACCAAGGAAATCAGCCTCGAGGAACTGCCCAACTATGTCACCGAGGACTATGAAGACGTTCTTTTTGTCAATCAGGCAGAGATTTATTTAACCGACGTCAATATCCCCGAAAATGTAGTTTTGGTCGACCTTCCAGGGCTCGGTGTGGTTAATCCACGCCATCGTAAGGTGACTAAAACCTACGTCGAGAATGATGCCAAAGCATTTGTCATTGCAATGAAGGTCTTCCATCTTTTGGAAGGTGAAGAAATTGAGCTTCTCTCTGAAATTCATGGGCAAAGGAAACGCGTCTTGCAGCGCGCTTTCTGGGTGATCAACCAATGGGATGTTCTGAGCAGTAAGCAAAAGAAAGAAGAAGTCGCCAACTTTGAACAGAAGATTGATCATTACGGCTTCAATATCACTCGAGACCGCGTTTTCAAGGTTTCAGCGCTCAATTATCTTCTCCTGAAGCTTATTCAGGAGGGCAGATTGGATGCCAGCAAGGGTGTAAGAGACCATGCTGATGCACTGAAAAAGGCGTTGGGCCGCGTTCCCGATCGCAATGAAGCTTCTCATCATATTAAGGCGCTTGAGGAAACTAAGAGCTTCTCGGCATTCAGGTCAGGTCTCTTCGAGTACCTTGCCAGTACTGCAAAGGCAGAATTTCTGGATGAGGCACGTGCTGAGTTTATCGACTTGGCTAAGCGCCTTAAAGAGTGGCTTGAGCCGCTCTATATCAACTACCGCGACATCGATGACGAAGGGCTTAAAAGTACTTTTATCGCGAGCCAACTCTCAAGTCGTCAGGACGAAGCCATCCGCAAGCTCAGGAACTCCGTTCAGGACTACATCAAAATGCTCCGAACGGAGCTGCTTCCTGATCTGGTTTTCTGGCGGGAAGAAGATCAGCAGCAGCTGAGCCACCAAGTATCCGCCGCGATCGATCATCTGGACCGAAAAGCGCTTAAGAACGAGTTGCTCAAAGGGCTTGATCTCAATAGTGTTGTCAGCCGGTTACCCCACAAGATCGAGGAAAACCTCAATATTCAATATGCCTTTAGAAGTCAGCTCCAGAAGCTATTGGAAGATCAAATCGTAAAACGGCATCTAGCACACCTTCTTCAGAGTATTGTCGAAGTTAATGTCTTGCCTGAGGATGTGGTTGGAAGCCTGACGGACCGCCTGAATGGCCGGGATATGCACAACCGATTAAAGGGCATGTGTGATGTGTTCCTGTTTGAATATGGCGACGTGGTCAATCAGTTCGGAAGGACGGTTATGGAGCAGGAGGCGCTCAGCGAAGAGCAAAGCGCCGAAAACGTGCTGAAGGCAGTTCAGAGCAATGTGGATGAAGCGCTTAAAGTGGCAAGAACCCTCAATCTTCTGGGCCCAAAAGACACCGTCCAACACCTTAAGTCCTTAGGATTTGATGCGCTGGCAAGAGTTCACTCGGCTTTGGTCGGTGAGTCCCACCCAGTAGCTGGGCAAATCCGTGGTGATGCCATAGATAGAGCGCTGGACTACTACAAAATAGGTATCTTGGATTATGCCAAGAAACAGCAGCATCAGATCAACATCTTCGCAAGACGCGGTATCAAAAACTATTTTGAAGAGCTCGAACTTGAGTTACTGGAGTATTTTGATTCGATTAAAGGTGAGATCGCCAAGGTGATCATGCGTAAGCTTACGGATGATCTTGATGCTGAGCTGGATGCCGAGGTGGCAAAACAGAAAATTATTAAGGATAGCTACCAGTTCATGACCAATGAAGTGGCTTCCTTAGCGGGTTAGAATCCAACAGGAATTAGGGACATGACAGCTCTCATTTGTGGGTCCATGGCCTACGATACCATCATGGTGTTTCCGGATCGTTTCAAGCACCACATCCTCCCGGATCAGGTGCATATCCTGAACGTTTGTTTTTTGGTACCGGAACTTCGCCGCGAGTACGGCGGCTGTGCGGGTAATATTGCATACAATCTAAAGCTTTTGGGATCTGATCCCCTCATCATGGCTACGGTGGGCAAGGATTTTGCCCCTTACGCGCAGTGGCTGGATCATTGTGCGATCAGCCAAGAATTTATCAAAGTTGTACCAGAGGCCTATACGGCACAGGCCTACATTACGACCGACCTTGATGACAATCAAATCACGGCCTTCCACCCAGGGGCCATGTCCTTTTCTCACAGTAACCGGGTTAAAGACGCCAAAAACATTCAGCTTGGATTGGTTTCGCCTGATGGAAAAGATGGAATGCTGCAACATGCAGAGGAATTCTCTGAATTGGGCATCCCCTTTTTGTTCGATCCTGGTCAAGGTTTGCCGATGTTTGATGGTTCAGAGCTACTGAGCTTCATCAGCAAGGCTCGATGGGTAGCCGTTAACGATTATGAATGTCAGCTCCTTAAAGAGCGAACAGGGCTCGATGAACAGGCGCTTGCGGCCAAACTAGAGGCGCTAATTGTGACCCAAGGAGCAAAAGGCTCCAGCATCTATGTAAATGGCGGACTGATTGAGATTCCGCCCGCACGAGTTCAAAAGACCTTGGATCCAACTGGATGCGGAGATGCCTATCGCGCTGGGCTTGTCTTTGGCCTGCTGAATGAGCTGAGTTGGGAGGAAACTGGAAGAATCGCGTCCTTGATGGGAGCTATCAAGATAGAAGCCTCAGGAACCCAAAATCACGCTTTCGAGATGAATGACTTCAGGATGCTGTATCGTGAAAATTTTGGGGCTTCTTTTTGAGCCATCGGGTAGCCAGGCGATCTCCGTACAGATAAAGCACAAGCCCGCCCATAATGAGCAAGGTTCCTGAGAGTACATGCTCGTGAAGCAATTCACTGTTCCAAATATATCCAACGTAAAGGGACAGTGGGGGTACGATCAGAGTGATGAGTGCCACCCGAGTCGCTGGTAGGTGAGCCAGAAGATAATAGTAAAGAGCAAATCCTATGGTGGTCGCAATGGCGCCAAGGTAAAGAATTGATCCCCAACTTGAGATCGGGAGATCCGAGGGAATATGAGGGTCGAAAATGCCCCAAACAGTGACATAAGCGGGCACAGCTATCATTAGGGCGCCAAATACCATTTCACCCGATGTGAGGCCGGCATTAATCCGTTTGGTCGAAACGGCGCTTATGGCTTGAAGAAACGCTGCGGCCACTATCCCAAGAATACCGAGGACTGCGTCAGTGGAGACGGTTAATGCCGTCTTGAACATCATGAAGAGTCCTGCGAAACCAATACAAGACGCGATCATACGGCATGGCGTCAGACTCCTTTCCTTTAGCCAAATTGCCGCCATGGGCGCGGTGAGTATGGGGACAAGGCCAAATATCACGGAAATCCAACCCGATGGGATAAATTGGGATGACCAGTAGGTGAGCAGCATTGAGCCGAAAATTTGCACCGAGCCAGCAAGATAAGCGCTAAGAGCCTTACTGTGGAGCGGTAACTTCCTTCGATTCAAAAGGAAATAAAA
>CAYFLM010000001.1:36937-47290 GCA_964343925.1 uncultured Methylococcus sp. | reverse complement strand
CGCTAAGAGCCTTACTGTGGAGCGGTAACTTCCTTCGATTCAAAAGGAAATAAAATCCTATGACGCCCAGGCCAATAACCATTCTGGCCGTTACACCAAAAAGATGACCGGAACCCTCAGTGCTCCATTTAATGGCCAAAGGGGTTGTTGACCAGAGTAAGACTACGGCAAGGTAGGCGAAAAATACTTTCACGGGGATTCAGTCATGTGGCTTCAGTTCGGGTCATTTAAATGGAGGTTGATTTGAAAGCGATTGATCAGTTGGTTGCAATTATGGCGTCCCTTCGTGATCCGAAGGCCGGATGTCCCTGGGATCTTCGACAGGATCTTAACAGTTTGGCACCCTACACGATTGAGGAAGCCTATGAAGTGATCGATGCGATTGAGCGTAATGATCTACAGGATTTGAAGGAGGAGTTAGGTGATCTGTTGCTTCAGGTTGTCTTTCAGTCTCAGATTACCAAAGAGGCAGGTGTCTTTGATTTCGAGGATGTTGTCGATGGAATTTCCCAGAAGCTCGTGAGCCGACATCCCCATGTCTTCTCCGGCACTCAATTTGAGACGGATGCAGACCGTCAGGCCTTCTGGGAAGACGCTAAGAAAGTCGAAAAAGCAAAGAAAGGAAAGGAAACGGCGAACGATTCGCTCTTGGGCGAGATTCCTACAAGTCTGCCCGGCTTGATGACGGCGCAAAAGCTCCAGGCAAGAGCTGCACGACATGGCTTTGACTGGCCTAATATCGAAGCAGTTTTTTCTAAGCTCGAAGAAGAAATTATGGAGCTAAAGGAGGCTATCTCACTCGGAGACTCTAAGCATCAGTTTGAGGAGTTGGGTGATGTTATGTTTGTATTAGCAAATATTGCGCGTCATCTCGATATGGATGCGGAGACTTCTCTACGTGCATGTAATCAAAAATTTATACGTAGGTTCAGTTACATAGAAGATAGGGTGGCAGAGTCGGGTCAAACCATGAGTGAATATTCATTGGAAGCTCTTGATCGTTGGTGGGTAGAGGCTAAAAATTTGGAGAAGGGAAATTAGAGCGATAGCAGGTTTGGGTTTGTTTTGGGTCTGATAACTTTGGAGGCGTCTTTTGTACGAACATTTGGAGACCGCTGAAAATCCTGAACAGCTGAGACGGGTGGTGGTCGATCCCATAAGCCGGGTCGAAGGTCACGGTAAAATCACCCTTCTTATGGATGAAAACCATAAGATTCATCAAGCGCGTCTCCATATTGTTGAATTTCGGGGCTTTGAGCGTTTTATCGAAGGTCGTCCATATTGGGAGCTTCCTGTGCTGGTGCAGAGGCTTTGTGGAATTTGCCCAGTAAGTCATCATCTCGCTGCGGCAAAGGCCATTGATCAGATTTCAGGTGTCGACCAGCTGACTCCCTCGGCTGAAAAAATTAGAAGACTGATGCACTATGCTCAGGTACTGCAATCCCACGCGCTTCATTTTTTTCATCTTGCATCGCCAGACCTTTTATTTGGCTATGATTCAGAGTTGGGGCGCCGGAATATTTTTGGCGTGTTGGGTCAGTTTCCCGATATCGCATTACAAGGAATCGAGCTTCGTAAGTTTGGACAGGAGGTTATTCGTTGCCTCACAGGCAAACGAATCCATGGAACCAGCGCAATTCCCGGAGGCGTAAACAAACACTTGTCTCGTCCAGACAGGGAACATTTAGTTTCCTGGGCACCGTCAATTTTGTTGGCTGCAAAAAAAGCGGAGGAGCTTTCAAAGAGACTCTTCTTCTCAGACCCTCGTCATCAAAGCTTTGCAACAATCAAGTCCAATTACCTCAGTCTAAATCGCGAAAACGGTGGAATGGATCTCTACCATGGGGGGCTCTGGCTGAAAGATCCAAGCGGGGAGACTTTACTTCGTAATGTGGATTACCGTACTTATGCCGATCTACTGAGAGAGGAAGTTAAATCCTGGACTTACATGAAATTCCCTTTCGTTGAGTCGATGGGAAGTTCAGAAGGTTGGTACCGAGTGGGTCCTCTGGCGCGACTCAATAATGCCTCTGAAATCGATACCCCTTTGGCAGAAGCAGCAAGGCGAGACTTCATCAGCCATGCTGGAGGACGTCCACTTTCTGCAACCCTCGGCTACCATTGGGCGCGTATGATTGAGCTGCTACATTGTGCTGAAACAGTCCAGCTCCTGCTGGAGGACGAGGATGTTTTGCGAGGGTCGCTAACTACGCTTGGGGAGGCAAGGCCTGAGGGAATTGGCGTTATTGAGGCACCACGAGGAACCCTATTTCATCATTATCAGGTGAATGAACAGGGCTTAGTGACCCGTGCCAATCTAATTGTCTCAACGACAAACAACAATCAGGCGATGAACGAGTCGGTTCGACAGGTTGCTTCAAATTATCTGGACGGCCATGAGCCAGATGAAGGGCTCTTGAATCATCTTGAGGTTGCGATAAGGGCTTATGATCCTTGCCTCTCATGCGCCACGCATGCTTTGGGTAAAATGCCTCTGGAGCTTGAAATTCTCAATCAAATCGGCGAGCGCAGCTTCCATATCTTCCGAAATGTTTCGGACGCATCCTAGTCACTCTGCGTTTCGCAGGGAGATTTTGGTTTTTGCCATTGGAAATGAGAGTCGCGGTGATGATGGTCTTGGCCCGCTCATCAAGCGTCATCTCGAGGAGAAGCTGGTTGATTTAGCCAACATCGATTTTCTGGAGGATTTTCAATTTCAGGTCGAACACATCTACGACCTGATGGATCGCGATATCGTTCTTTTGATTGACGCCCACCTTAAGTTATCAAGGTCGTGTCGGTTAGAGCAGGTGATGCCAATCCGGGATCTAAGTTTGACTACCCATGCTCTGAATCCAGGGGGGCTACTGTGGCTATACGAATCAGTGGTCGGAAAAACGCCACCCCCTACTTTTCTGCTAACTGTTCGGGGCCGGGAGTTTGAGTTGGGTGCTGGGTTATCCGCAACGGGTCTTCGAAACTTTTCGGAGGCTGCCTTATGGGGAGAGCGGCTATTGAGAAAACCGGATGAATCCTTTTGGAAAAGGGAGATTGGATCTGGTTAGTGGGTCTTAAGGAAAAACTAGGAAAGCTTTCTCACGACCCAGCCCCCTTCACCATTGATTGAAAGTTTTGACCAAATCCATGGCAGAGCGCTGGACATCTTTTCGTCCAGCTTCCAGGGGGGGTTGACCACAAATAGCGCGCTACCATTGAGTCTGAAGGCTTGGTCATCGTGTGTTGAGAGTTCAAGATAGAGCGTGTCTGGTATGGCTAGTTGCTCCAGACGGGATAGGAATTGATTGGCCGTTGCCCGGTCCTGAATGGGGTACCAAACCATAAAAATGCCGCTAGACCATTTTTTGATTCCATTTTTGAGCGCCAGAAAAAGTCTTGCCCGTTCATCCTTCCTTTCAAATGCAGGGTCTATATGAACTAGACCACGTCTTTGTATGGGAGGAAGAAGAGCGTTTATGGCGTCATAGCCATCCATCTTTCTAGTTTGAATTTTAGGGTTTCTGGCAAATAGATGTTCCAATTTCGTAAACTCACCCGGGTGCAACTCACATAAGTGCATCCGGTCATCGGAACGAAGAAAATGTTGAGCGATGATTGGGGATCCTGGATAAATTCGAAGCTGATCGCCACGATTTATGGAGCGAACGGAATCGATATAGGGATGAAGGGCTTCAGGAATGGTGTGGCTTCTCCAGATTTTGGATATGCCTTCGAGGTGTTCCTGTTTTTTCTGACTTACTTCAGAATCCAGAGTGTAGCGACCTGATCCAGCATGGGTGTCCAAATAAAAAAAAGGTTTTTCTTTTAGGCCTAACGACTCAAGGATCAGGCTAAGCGCACAGTGTTTTAGAACATCTGCGTGATTACCCGCATGAAACCCGTGAAGATAGCTCAACATACAAAAAACTCACTCATGAAAAGAGTATATCAGTCATACGTCTTACCCTTGATCTGCACCGGATGATGCCACCTCTAAGCCTCTACGTGCACATGCCATGGTGTGTGCGTAAGTGTCCATATTGCGACTTCAACTCGCATCAAATTCCAGAGAAGTGGGATGAGCCCACTTATATCAACGCGCTCTTGAGGGACTTTCGTTCAGAGTATCTTTTTGCGAGTGGTCGGCCCATATCCTCCATATTTATCGGGGGAGGCACACCCAGTCTTTTTTCTGGGGAGGCCTACAGAGTACTGCTGGAGGGAATTCGTGAGGTTGCAACCATCACCGATGAGGCAGAGATCACCCTAGAGGCAAACCCAGGGACTGTAGACGCGCAACATTTTATTGATTACAGGACTGTTGGAATTAATCGTATATCGATCGGGGTACAAACCTTCACGGATAAGGCTCTCAAAAAGATCGGGAGAATCCATGATGCGGGGGACGTTACTCGAGCCGTGGTCTGTGCAAAGAATGCGGGCTTTAAAAACATAAACCTCGACTTGATGTTTGCACTTCCTGAGCAGACCCTCGAAGAGGCGCTATATGACGTAACCGCTGCAATTGCATTGGAACCCAAACATATCTCTTACTACCACCTGACGATTGAGCCGAATACCGCTTTCTACTCCCAAAGACCGATCCTGCCTAAAGATGATTTAGCTTTTGAGATGCATCAGAGAGGTCGGGAGCTTTTGGCAGCGAATGGATATCAGCAGTACGAAGTCTCGGCCTATGCAGCGGATGGGGCCAGATGCGTCCATAACTTGAATTACTGGACGTTTGGGGACTATATCGGTATTGGTGCGGGTGCTCATGGAAAGATGACGGAGCCCAATGAGAAAAAGGTCACGAGAAGAGCCAAACTGAGAATGCCAAAGAGTTATCTTCAGGCGCCAGAGTCGGTCGCCAACCTGGTAGAGGTCGATCGTAAAGAACTCCGCTTCGAGTTTTTAATGAATGCACTTAGATTATGTGAAGGCTTTGATGAATCACTTTTGAAAAACAGGGTGTTGATGGATTTTGATGATCTTCAACCCGAACTCGATTCCTGTGTTCAGGATGGGTTGATTATTATCAGTGGTGGGACAGTTCGTTGCTCAACCCGAGGCTTCGATTTCTTGGATAATGTGTTGGAACGTTTTTTGGGGTAGGGTTGAACCAAATGAGTGTAAGTTCTGATCTTCCAAGTACGACTGAAGTCACACTGTCCGATCTGATTTCATACAGCCAACCCTCAGCGGCCATCAAGCTGCTTAAGCCAACGGCTCGAGCGCTTCAGAGTGGTCAGTACCTTGCGAGATTTAAAGGTCGGGGAATGGAGTTTGACGAAGTCAGACCGTATGCACCCGGGGATGACATTCGAAGTCTAGACTGGAGAGTCACTGCGCGGACTGGCAAGGTCCATACAAAGCTGTTTAGAGAAGAGCGTGAAAGGCCTATTTTTCTGTTTGTCGATCATCGAGCGGGGATGTTTTTTGCTACGAGGGGCGTCTTTAAAGCGGTTCTTGCTGCAAGATTGGCCTCCCTGCTGGCCTGGAGCGCATGTCGGCATGGGGATCGAGTCGGGGGCGTGGTTTTGTCTGGAGATGGCATAGAGGCGCTTCCTCCGGACCATGGTCACTCCAGTGTTCTAAGATTGCTTCGAAGACTGGCCATATCTAGAGACCCTTCCGTTCGTTCCGAGTTGAAACTCAGTGATGGTCTTAAACGATTAGCACTTCATATAAAGCCCGGAAGTCTGGTTTTTGTGGTGAGTGATTTCCGTGACTTTGATGAGACATCCGGTGCAACTTTGGGTGCCATGGCAGCTCATTCAAACATCGCCTTGATCATGGTCAGTGATCCGATTGAGCAACGCTTGCCTTTTGGGCGGCATTTTTATGGAAATGGACAGCGGGATGTAGCCGTTGATGCAGACCGATCGACACTTCAGGAATACTCGCTCCGTTTTGAAAGACGCCTCGAGCAAATCAAGACCTTTGCGAGAAGACATCAGATGCAGTTATTAAGAGCACTTACCACCGACTTACCGGTAGATGTTTTGTCTAGAAGCTCGTCACGTAAGGGCAGGGTGCTGGGAAGATGAACGAAGAATTACCCCTTCGAGATGTGCACCTACCGGATCCGATTGCTTGGTGGCCACTGGCGATAGGCTGGTGGATGCTGCTGGGGCTTGCGTTGCTGTTTGCAGTGTACTTGATGTGGCGGCGGCACAAAATTCGTAATGCGCTCGAATCAAAACTGATTACGATGATAGCTGCTATCAGAGACGATACATCGATCAATGACCAAGAACGACTGAGACGATTATGCTTACTACTTAAACGGTATGCCATTACCCGCTCAGGACGGGAGAGCGTGGCTGGACTGACTGGCCCAGAGTGGACCGCCTGGCTAAGTAAATACTTGGCAAGTGATCTATTTCTAACGAAATTTTCCACACTGCTGGTAGACGATCCCTATTCCCCTTCAACTGAATTCGTGAATTTGGGGGATCTGTTTGATCATTGTATTGACCGGCTGGGGTTGCTTGCCAAGGCATCTGCTCAAATTCGTTTCACTCGATCGGCTAAGGATGCTATTGATAAGTCTAATTCGATCCCCAGAATAGTGTCGACAGACTAAAAAACTGAGCACGATGCGATTTAAGGACTACTACAAAATTTTGGGCATTGACCGAAAATCAAGCCAGGGTGAAATCAAAAACGCTTATAGAAAGCTTGCCCACAAGTTTCACCCGGATGTGTCGACCGAGACAGATGCCGAAGATCAGTTCAAAGAAATTAACGAGGCCTACCAAACTCTCAAAGATCCAGATCTAAGGAAAGCCTATGACGAACTTGGGTCCCATAAGGAAGGTGAATCCTTTAAACCGCCACCTGGCTGGGGGAATGGGGCCTCAGATTTTAGTTATGGGTCTAGTGAGGGTGTGGATCTTTCAGATCTATTTGCCGAAATGGCAAGGCGATCGGGTCAAACGAGCAGCCATGGAAATTATGATGCGAGAGGGGCTTGGCATAAAAGAGCGGTCCGGGGGGAGGATTTTGAACTTTCGACTACCATTGATTTGGAATCCGCCTTCCATGGCACGACATTACATTTAGGATTTGAGTCATACGAACCCCAAGAGGATGGTCGGCTTGACAGGGTGTCTAGAGAGATTGCCGTTCGCATTCCAAAAGGCGTTGTCGATGGGGAAATGCTTAAAATTCGTGGCAAAGGTGGGCGTGGGTTCAATGGCGGTAGGGATGGCGATATCTACCTCAAGGTGAACTTTAAGCCGCATGACCTCTTCACGGTAGAGGGGCATCATTTAAATTTGGAACTTCCTTTGCTTGCCCATGAGGCAGCCCTGGGAAGCAGAATTGATATTCCAACGCTATCCGGCGCTTTGACACTTAAAATCCCACCTTGCTGCGCATCCGGACGAAAGTTGCGCTTGGCGAGTAAGGGGCTTCCTAATAAAAAGGGGGGATTTGGCGATCTCTTTGTCACCACGAAGATCGTATATCCGGAGGAGTTGTCCTCCGAGGAAAGAGCATTGTTCGAGAAGCTGGACGCATTAGCTAACTTTAATCCACGATCGAATTTCCCAAAGCAAACCTCAGGCGGGGGAGCTAGGTGATGAATAAAGAAGTGGCCGCTGAGGTCTTGTTCTTATCTTTTGTAGAGTTTGTCGAGTCGACGGGGCTTGAAACGGGCAAGATTCTGCGATTGGTTGAGGCCGGTGTTTTCTCCCCTACCGGCTTATCTCAGGAGGACTGGTGTTTCGGACATGAGGCTGTGGCCTTGGTCTCTCGGGTTAAACGACTTGGAGAGGCCTTAGAGCTGACCCTCGATGATGAGGTTCAGTTACTGGTTTATCAGTTGGTTGGTCGCATACTTAAATTAGAGGCAGACCTTGAGCGTCTCCAGCGCCTGGAAAACTCAGAACAGAGCATTTTGGTGGGGTTTGAATGATTGAGTGGTTGTGGCCTTGGATTGTTCTGTTGCTTCCACTGCCGTTTTTATTTCGTTGGCTTTTGCCAGCAAGGGAGACCGGTGTAGGCATGGTGCTGAAAGTACCGTTCCTTGAAGAGTTAATGACGCTCCCTGCCAATGCTAACGCCGTACAAACGGGGTCTCTAAAGCTATGGTTTTTTACAGGCGTTTGGTTGCTGGTGATCTTGGCTTCCATGAGACCAGTTTGGTTAGGCGACCCGGTAGAGCAGGGAATTAGTGGAAGGGATCTGATGCTCGCGGTGGATCTGTCGGGCAGTATGGAGATAGAGGATTTTGTTTTAAACGGCAGCAAAGTGGATCGACTGACAGCAACTCAGGCGATTGCAGGGCAGTTTATCGATCGGCGGGTCGGGGATCGCATTGGTCTCATTTTATTTGGCGAAAATGCCTATCTTCAGGCACCCCTGACCTTCGATCGTAAAACTGTTCACACACTCCTCACAGAGGCTGTCATTGGGTTGGCTGGGGACAAAACTGCGATTGGAGATGCGATTGGACTGGCCATCAAACGTCTTAGAGATAATCCGGAAGGCCAGCGCGTATTAATTCTATTGAGTGATGGTGCTAATACGGCCGGGGTGGTCTCACCCCTTCAAGCGGCCCAACTCGCCGCTAAGGAGGGATTAAAAATCTACACGATAGGGATAGGGGCAGACGAGATGGTCGTTCGAGATCTGTTGGGCAGCCACAAGGTTAACCCGTCTGCAGATCTTGATGAGCCAACGATGCGAGGCGTTGCAGAGTCCACAGGGGGGCAATATTTCAGGGCGAGGGATACCCGAGAGCTAGAGAATATTTACCACTTACTGGATAGGCTCGAACCTGTTGAACGAGATAAGCGCTTTTATCGGCCCAAGACGGAGCTCTATCCATGGCCACTCGGCCTGGCGGTCGTCCTAATGTTGATATTTGGGGGCTTGAATTTGAGGCAGGAGCAGTGATGAGTGATTTCCACTTTCTTCGGCCTTGGTGGTTTTTGATGCTAATTCCTTTGGTTCTGTTATTAATCGGAACCAAGCGACGACAATCCGGGATGGGCGACTGGCGGGATTTTTGTGATCCTGCGCTACTGCCTCATATAATGATTCCTAGCCATTCAAAGGCATCCTCTTGGGGTTTATTGCTTATAGCGGCCGCTTCGCTGCTCGCGTTGACGGCCCTTGCAGGCCCATCTTGGGAGCGTCTGCCCTCACCCGCCTTCAGGAACCTTTCGGCCTTAGTCATTCTTCTCGATCTAAGCCAATCCATGGAAGCGAATGATGTAAGGCCTTCTCGTTTGGATCGCGCGCGATTCAAGATAGAGGACATTTTAAAAGCAAGGAAGGATGGCCAGACGGCGCTTGTTGCCTATGCGGGGGATGCCTTCGTTGTGACCCCGCTTACGGATGATACGGCAACAATAACGGCTCAGATGAACGCCCTCTCGCCCGACATCATGCCTGAACAAGGCGCTAATCTTCATCTAGGTCTGACCGCGGCAGGTAAGTTACTCAGTCAGACAGGCCAGAAAACGGGAGATATCCTGGTTGTCACCGCCGGAGAGGGTGTCGAGGAGGCAAAGGGAGCGGCAACGACGCTGGAAATTGATGGGTTTAGAGTTTCTATTTTAGGAGTAGGGACTCGTGACGGTGCTCAGGTCCCATCTTCAAATGGTGGTGTCCTCTCGGATAGAGCTGGGCATGCGGTGGTTTCCAAGCTGGATGTCAAAGCCCTTTGGGACCTGACTCAGTCTGCAGGTGGCTTGTATCATACGATCGATACGGGGACCCGGGATGTGGATGCCATTTTGGACTTCGTAAATCGCCATTCTAGCCTTGAGAATCAGGAAGGCTCCTCCGTACATGTCGATCAGTGGCGCGATGAAGGCGTGTGGCTTTTGCCTCCTTTGTTGTTAATTGCGGCTCTCGGATTTCGCCGTGGCTGGTTGTTGCTAATTTTTTTGGTGTGCCTACCTTATCCCAATCAAGGCTATGCCCTTGATTTTGAATCCTTATGGCGGAATCCGGATCAACAAGGAAAAAGGGCCTTGGATGAGGGGAAAAACGAGGAAGCTGCCCGTGTTTTTAACGATCCGGCTTGGAAAGCCGTCGCAGACTATAGGGCGGGGTCATTTGAGGAGGCGACAAAGCTGCTCGAGGGTCTTAAAGAGAGTCAGGTGGCCAATTACAACAGAGGTAACGCGCTTGCAAAGGCCGGCCATCTTCAAGAGGCCATAGGGGCCTACGATGATGCACTCAAGCAATTGCCCACGGATGAAGATGCCCGGTTCAATCGGACCTTAGTCGAGGAGGCGCTCAAGAAACAGCAAAATCAAAAACCACAGGATGATCAAAAGAATCAGGAAAAAGATAAGAAGGATCAATCTAAATCAAAGCAAACTGACCCCCAGA
>CAYFLM010000001.1:0-36837 GCA_964343925.1 uncultured Methylococcus sp. | reverse complement strand
ACCAGAACCAGAACCAGAACCAGAACCAGAACCAGAACCAGAACCAGAACCAGAACCAGAAGGACAACAATCCGGACTCGAACAATACGCCCCCAGCCAATTCAGATTCAGGCCAGAATAAAAGCAATCCCTCATCCGGAGGGTCACAATCGGCTAAAGACGAAAAGCCTGAAGATCCGGCTGGGCTTGAAGGTGCCAGTAAGGCCCCTCCCCCTTCTGAGGATCAGAGAGCTGAAAACCAGTGGATGAGAAGAATTCCAGATGATCCCGGTGGCCTTTTAAGACGTAAATTCTTTTATCAGTACAAGCAGCGCCAACAGAATAAAACTTTAGATGGAGCTAGGTGGTAATGATTCTTTTGGATGACAGTCGAAGACGGCGCGTTCGGGTTCTATGGCGCTGTCTCTTTGCTTTAATAATGCTTGGATGGCTTACTTCTGCCTTAGCCTCAGCAACGATCAATGTCAGCTTGGATCGTAATCCCGTCCCTCAGGATGAGGCTTTTACCATCTTGTTCAACTTGGATGCGACACCAGACGGTGATCCAGATTTTTCGCCGCTGCAAAAAGACTTTGAAATTCTGGGTCAAACCCAGAGTAATCAAATGAATATGGTGAATGGCCAGGTGACCCGAAGACTAATTTATCAGGTCACCGTCATGGCTCGAAGAGCTGGCGACTTGACGGTTCCCATCGTGCACTTTGGGAGGGATGCATCTAAGCCCTTCCCGGTCACCATTACGCATGGTGCGGTGCAAGGCAAGCAAGCGGGAGATGCTTCCTTGTTTATTGAGGTTGAAGCTGAGCCCAAAAATCCCTATGTACAAGCCCAAACGCTATTTACGATTCGTGTTCTTACGCGAGTCCCTTTTTCGGGTGACCTGAGTCAGCCTGAAGTCAAGGATGCGGTTGTCGAAAAGTTAGATGACGATCGAGAATATGTAACAGAGCGCCAAGGGGTTCAATATAAGGTGGATGAGCGGCGTTATGCCATCTTTCCCCAAAAAAGCGGCGAAATAAATATTCCGGCGATCAATTTGACCGCCCAAGTGGCCATCCCGAACCCCAATATGTTCAGTCCTTCCTTTGTCCCTAAGACAAGGCAGCAGCGCTTTCACTCCGATCCGGTTAAGTTGACCGTTCGTCCCATTCCCGCAGAGTTTACTGGAAAGATCTGGATTCCCGCTTCAAATCTAAGCTTGACGGAACAGTGGTCAGGAAGCGGGTTTTCAATCACGGCCGGAGAACCGTTAACCCGAGTGCTAAAGCTTCAGGGGGAGAGCGTAACGGTTGGATTGTTGCCTGAGTTTTCGTTGGATAGCCTGAGCGGTTCAGATCTGCAGCAATACCCAGATCACCCCGTAGTTAAGGAGGATAAAGCGAATACCGGGTTTACCTCGAGTCGTGAACTCAAGGTCGCATATATTGGACAGACACCTGGCACCTATACGCTCAAGCCGATACAAATTCCTTGGTGGAACACACGTACTGATCGAATGGAGACGGCCAGCCTCTCTTCAGTGACGTTGACAGTTTTGCCCTCCACCAAGACCAACGCAGGTGACCCACCGTTGCCAAAACCAGAGGTCAAGTCTGAAGATCAAAGCAAGCCAGTAAAGGACTTCGGCTTAGAACTTTCAGACGGACTGCGTGGATCTGTGCTGAAAATCGTAATAGGTGCGCTGGGTCTTGGGATCATCTTCGGCGTGTACGGGTTCTTCAAAGGTCAATGGCCGAGACAAGGCACCCAAGGAAGCGACTATGGACATGTCAAAAAAATTGATTCGAAACAGTTGCAGGAGTTGGAGCTTTTTGCGAGGGCTAATCAGGCCTCTGCGACATTGAGAGCCTTCAGGCAATGGCACGATCGACAGAATGCTATGGAGCCTGGGTATGCTGGTTTTGATTTGGACGAGAGTTGGCGAAGAGAGCTTGTTTTATTGGAGGCTGCTGTTTATGGACGTGACCCGTCTTCCTGGAGTCGGGGTCTCATTTTCTGGGAGAATTTCCAACGTGTCTTGACCGGTAAGCTCAAAAATTCAAACGGTCAGAACCGTCTGGTTAAACGGGAGCCTTTGGAACCCCTTTACAAAGGTGCTTAGGCCTCTCTAAGAGCAATGCAACTCGTTGATTCAAGGCCCCACATTGCATATGGATTCGTTGAGGGGGAAGAGTTTATTTGCGGTGGTGTTTTGAGCAGCTTTTTAACTTGATAAAAGAGCCTTATGATCCTATCCTTCCGCGGCCTGGGATTTGGAGATCCCAGCTGTCCGAATAACGTTGGTCGACCAACCCATATCTTCAAGGAGTCGGCATGAGTGACTCAGCCAAACCTCAAGTCTTTGAAAACGTACCAAGCCCATTTTGTGGCATAGCCAGCGACGATCTCTGCATTGCGGTTGAGGGGTCTGATGTAAAGGTTGTAGCTAATGGCGACCCTGTAACGATTGCAGGGTTTGAATATCAGGGTGGAGACGGTCTGCCTAGAATCAAGGGTGAGCCGGTCGATTTAACAGAGGCAGTGTCAGCGGCGGCAAGGATCGTTCAATCTGCCCATCTCCCTGTTTTTAGTGGCTTTGGCTCAGATGTGAATGAGACAAGAGCCGCTTTTTCTTTGATAGATCGCTCAAGAGGTGTTTTTGATCAGGTTCGTGCTGAGGGAGGGCTTCGTAACCTCTTGGTTTTGTCGAATTCTGGATGGATGGCGACAACTCTTGCGGAACTCAAAAACCGTGTTGAGGTTTTGGTTTCATTTGGAACGGATATAGAGGCCAACTTTCCCCGTTTTTTTGAACGGTTTATCTGGAATGAGGCAACTCTATTTGGCTCAGATACTCGCCAGAGAGAGATTATTTATATCGGTCGGGGCCCCTCGGGAGAGGCATCTAATTCACCAGATGGACGATCACCAAAAGTGATTCCCTGTCGGCAGGATGACTTGCCAAAAGTGGCAGCGGCTTTGTCTGCTCTAGCCGGAGGCGTCAAGCTCAAAACCGAATCGGTCGCTGGAATTCCGATTCAAGACCTTGAATTACTGATTGATCGACTCAAGGCGGCTAAATACAGTGTTGTGACCTGGGCCGCAGGACAACTCGATTTTCCTCATGCGGAACTTTGTATTCAGCAGCTTTGCAAGGCGATCATCAAACTCAATACTGAAACTCGATGTGCGGGTCTTCCATTGGGGGGTCAGGATGGCGACCGGACGGCAAGTCAGGTTTCGGCTTGGTTGAGTGGATACCCAACTCGCGTGAGTTATGCCAAGGGGTATCCAGAATATGACCCTTACCATAACAGTATGTCGAGGCTTGTTGAGCAGGGTGAGGCCGACGCTGTCATCTGGTTTTCAAGCTTTTCAGCGAGTCCACCACCACAAACACAGATCCCAACGATTGTGATTGGGCGTGACGGGATGCAGTTTGATGTGTTCCCTGAAGTGTATATTCCGGTTGGTGTTCCTGGCATTGATCAGGAGGGCTTGATGTACCGTTGTGATAACGTGGTCGCAATGCCGCTTTACAAGCTCAGAGATTCAAAACTTCCAAAAGGTGCAGATGTCCTCAAGATGATTGAGGATCTCATTACAGAATGATTTTTTCTTGCGCCTTGAATCAGTTCCGCCTCATTTGGCAGTGTGATGGCGGTCGTTGTCTACGGAGAATAGTTCGATGTTGATAAAGCTCAGCGGTGGTCGAGTATATGACCCGGCACATGGGGTGGATGGAGATGTCCGGGACATTTATGTGCTTGACGGCAGAATTGTTGATAAAGAGGCCACTCTGGGCAAGACCCTTGATCAGGAGTTTGACTGCAGGGGCAAAGTCATCATGGCCGGTGCGATTGATCTTCACACTCATATTGGAGGGGGTAAGGTCACCATCGCTCGTAACCTTTTGCCAGAGGATCATAGGAATGATCCAGTTCCAAGACAGGGTCTAAAGCGAGCCGGAGCGGGACATGCCGTTCCGTCGACCCTCACCACGGGTTACCGCTATGCTGAGATGGGTTACACCGCGGCTTTTGAGCCAGCCATTCTTCCGAATAATGCACGACAGGCCCATATGGAAATGGCTGATGTGCCTTTACTTGATGTCGGAGGATACGTAATCCTGGGCAGTGATGACTTTTTCTTACGCCTGCTTGATTCCGGAGCAGATCAGGAGGTTATCAATAATTACGTGGCGTGGACGATTCACTCGAGCCATACGATGGGTGTTAAGGTCGTGAATCCGGGTGGAATCAGTGCATTTAAGTTCAATCAGCGCATGTTGGATTTGGACGAGTCCCACACTTATTACGGTCAGGTCACACCGCGACGAATTCTGCAAAGTCTCTCAAGAGCCGTCCATGAATTGGGAGTTCCATTTCCTCTTCATGTGCATGGTTGTAATTTGGGCATCCCTGGCAATATCGATACAACGCTGAAGACGATGGCTGGAGTCGATGGAATGCCGATGCACCTCACGCATATCCAATTCCATAGCTATGGAACCGAGGGTGATCGAAAGTTTTCATCGGGTGCCGCTCAAATTGCAGAGGCACTAAACAAAAATCCCCACATCAGTCTTGATGTAGGCCAAATTATGTTCGGCCAGACGGTCACGGCCTCTGGTGACTCGATGTCCCAATTCAGGAATCGTGACCATGCACACCCACATAAGTGGGTGTGCATGGATATCGAGTGCGATGAGGGGTGTGGTGTTGTTCCGTTCAAATACAAGGATAAAAACTTTGTTAATGCGCTTCAATGGTGCATTGGGCTTGAGATTTTCCTTTTGACCGAAGATCCATGGCGTATTTTCTTGACGACGGATCATCCAAATGGAGCTCCTTTCACGACCTATCCTCATCTCATTCGACTGCTAATGGATAAAAGCTTTCGAAATGACATGCTGTCTACTGTCAATGCGGACGCGGCGGGCCTGAGCACTCTAGGTAGCATTACGAGAGAATACAGCCTTTATGAAATTGCCATTCTTACTCGAGCGGGTGCTGCGAGAACGCTGGGTTTGAAGGACCGTGGCCACCTCGGTGTTGGGGCGATGGCCGATATCACGGTTTACAGTGAACAGGAAAACAAAGAGGCGATGTTTGAAAAGCCAGATCTTGTTTTCAAGGACGGCGAGCTGGTTGTAAGGAATGGAGAGGTGGTTAAGGTAGTCTGGGGTAATGTACACACGGTTAAACCGGAGTTTGATCGTGTAAGCATCGAGGCAAAGCTCAAACCCTATTTTGATGAGTATCTCACCATGAAGATGGATAACTTTATCATTCAAGATTGGGAGATTGAGGGCGATGGCAGGAGCAAAATCATTGTT
Source organism: uncultured Methylococcus sp. (assembly GCA_964343925.1). Classification (GTDB taxonomy): domain Bacteria; phylum Pseudomonadota; class Gammaproteobacteria; order Methylococcales; family Methylococcaceae; genus UBA6136. Next base: position 31,520 of record CAYFLM010000001.1, on the reverse strand, counting down.
AATCCCTGTAAATCTAACTGATTGCGGCTACGAGTCAAATTTCGAGGATGGCTCAGATGAACTATAACGGTGTTGAAATAGACGCGACCTTCGCGGAGGCCTTCCCGATGAGGGCTACCCGTATCGTTGTTACAGCTTATAACGAAAAATGGGCAAGGATTGCCGCAGAGTCGATGACTGGTTTTGCGACATCCGTTATTGCCTGTGGCTGCGAAGCTGGCATTGAGCGAACCATGGCTCCTTCGGAGACGCCAGATGGACGTCCGGGAGTATCCATTCTAATGTTCGCCATGGGTGGCAAGACCTTGGCAAAGCAGGTTGAGACCCGGGCTGGACAATGTGTGTTGACCTCCCCGACTAGCGCTCTGTTCTCCGGACTGCGTGAAGGAGACCCAATTCCGCTTGGGAAGAATCTTCGTTTCTTTGGAGATGGATTTCAGATTTCGAAAAAGATCGATGGGCGGAGATATTGGCGCGTACCAGTGATGGATGGGGAGTTTCTTTGTGAGGAAAAGACTGGCATGGTGAATGCGGTTGGGGGCGGTAACTTTCTCATCCTTGCAGAGCGTCAATCTCAGGCCTTGGCTGCATGTGAAGCGGCTATCGCAGCCATGCGACAGATTCCCAACGTGATCATGCCGTTTCCAGGAGGTGTAGTTCGATCTGGATCAAAGGTTGGATCTAAGTACAAGGCTTTAAATGCCTCGACGAATGATGCCTTTTGTCCGACCCTCAAAGGCCAGACGAGAACCGAGCTGAGTTCAGAGATCGAATCGGTAATGGAAATAGTGGTTGATGGTTTGTCTGCCGAAGATATCTCGAAAGCAATGAAAGCCGGGATTAAGGCAGCTTGTGAGCTTGGCCCCAAAAATGGCATTCGCCGCATTAGTGCTGGCAATTATGGGGGCAAACTGGGACCGCACCTATTCCATCTAGAGGAGGTTTTGGCATGAGTCCTTTAACTTTCAAGCTTAAGGTCAACTTGACTCAGCGTCTCGACGTCTCGGCGTTGACGCCAGACCGGTTGAAGGACCGATCAATCTCTGAAATCGAACAGATTAGCCTTCATCTAGGCAATCGTATGGTAAGCGTGGGTTCTGTTTTTGACTTGAGCGGTGAAGATGCTCAGTGTCTTGAATTCGAGGGGCAAACCGGGAAATTGGATCGCCTTGGGGACGGAATGACCTCGGGAAGTATTCTGGTTCGGGGAAATGTCGGTAGTTACGCTGGAATAAACCTCAAGGGCGGCTTACTCAAGATACAGGGAAATGCAGATGCTTTTCTTGGATGCGAAATGAAGGCTGGCACCATTGAATTGGAGGGAAGCGCCGGGGACTTCGTTGGCGGGGCTCTTCCGGGTAGCCGGAAAGGAATGGCGGGAGGATTTATTGTTGTACGAGGCGATGTTGGTGCACGGGCAGGAGAGCAGATGCGACGGGGCGTTTTACTCATTGAAGGTAATGCCGGTATGTATCTTGGATCCCGAATGGTTGCTGGCACTATCGGGGTTTTGGGTTCGGTTGGGCCCCATATCGGCTATGCAATGAGTCGAGGAACGGTATTGTTGGCTCGAGAGCCTGTTGAACTTTCAGAGACGTTCTCTGATTGCGGCACACATACGTTGTCATTTCTACCGCTTCTCCTGAGTAGTTTCAGGCGATTCGAAACCCCCTTTTCGGAGATGGTTACGAATTTCGCAAGAGTACGACGATTTGCTGGAGACCTGTGCAGCCAGGGGAAGGGTGAAATTTTGATTGCTGAGGGGCATTGAACCACTAGCAAGATTTGATGCTCCTTCTAACGCTCAGGTAAATTTCATCCATCGTTGCCAGAAAAGACTCATCTTTTGCCCAAAAAAGCGGAAAATCACCTCCCTTTCTCGCCAGAAGGGCTGAAACGGAAGGCTGTGTTGTGTTAATCGAGATCTCGGGTACTTTTTGAGCAGAGTGCCAGAATGATTCCAAGCTAATTTGTTCTTGGGATGTAATGATCTGGGGGCGTGTATGCAGTGTTTCACCCACATCCATTGGATGAGTATCATCGTCAAGTGCACTCGCTAAGGTGCTGCCTAGCTCCGTGCTTTTAAGGCATTCAATCATGAAGCCCCTTGAGAGCCCGCGTAACTCAAAAAGGATGAATGGATCCCGGTCGAGCTTTAGGGCCAGAAAATAGAACAAGGCAGCAATGTGGCGGCAAGTGGTTTCATTCTCATCGCAACTGCATTTTGCCTGCATATCCTGAGGGTTTGATGGGATAAGGTTGATGCCCAACGTGCTTAAGGGGGCTTCGATTTCATCCGGCATCTCGTTGAAGAGCAGGCGTGTTATATATCCCGCTCGGCTACCTATAAGTTTTAGCGCTTCATCCCAATGCGTCTGCTCAATCGTTTTGAAGGTGAGCGTTGCGATATAGTTCTGGCGCGGTTCAAATGCATTCATAGTTTGAAGTTTTCGCCTGCTCTGCGCTGAAACGGACGAGCCTTCAAGCTTGAACTCTGTAAGCTTATTCTGGGCCAAAAATTGTCGACCTATGGCGAGGCTAGAGGGTTCAACAAACTGTCCCACAGTATCTAAAAACTTTTTGCCCCACCAAGTTTTGATTAAACGTTTCATGGCCAATCGGGTTGCATGGATTGATGATTCAGCTCGATCAGGGATTTGAATTTTTCGTTGTCTAGGTGCGTCAGCCAGGATTCATCTGCGGCCACAATTCGAGACGCTACACTTTTCTTATCCTCGATCATCTGGTCAATTCGCTCTTCAAGTGTCCCCAAAGTGATGAACTTGTGAACGAAAACATTTTTGTCCTGCCCTATACGGAAAGCGCGGTCCGTCGCTTGATCTTCAACTGCGGGATTCCACCAGCGGTCAAAGTGAAAGACGTGATTAGCCTTGGTCAGATTGATTCCTACACCACCAGCCTTCAGAGAGAGGACAAATACCGCAGGCCCTGACTCAGGATCTTGGAACTCGCGAATGAGTCGCTCTCTTCTATGGGTGGGACAAGATCCATCCAGATAGAAAACCGGACCATTTAGATGAAGCTTTAGGAATGTTTCCAAGCGGGATCCCATGGCCGAAAACTGAGTAAATACAAGGGCACTTTCGCCCTCCCCCAATACTTCATCCAACATGCTGAGAAGGCGTTCAAGTTTTGGAGATCGTTCTCCCTTGAGTGATTGCGAATCCTGAAGAAACTGGCTTGGGTGATTACAGATTTGCTTGAGCTTAGTGAGCGTGGAGAGCATGAGACCCTGACGATTGATGCCTTCAACTTGAGTGAGTCTTATCTCAACATCTCGAACTACAGCCTCATAAAGCGCAGCCTGTTCCTTACTTAAATTGCAGTATTGACGGTTTTCGAACTTCTCAGGAAGTTCACTTAGAATCTGTGGATCCGTCTTGACCCTTCTCAAGACAAAGGGCTCTATGAGCCGTTTAAGCGTTTCAGCCTGAAGCGCATCATTATCCTTTTGGATAGGTAGCTCATAACGCTGTCTGAAGTGTGTTTGCTTTCCAAGGTAGCCGGGATTAAGAAAATGAAAAATTGACCAAAGGTCACGAAGACGGTTTTCAACAGGAGTTCCTGTCAGTGCGAGGCGATGTTTCGCTGATAGCTTTTGAGCCGCCTTTGTTTGAGCCGAGGTGGGGTTTTTGATGTTCTGGGCTTCGTCAAGAACCACTCTATGCCAGTGAACGGAGCACAATAATTTTTCATCCCTCCGGCTAACAGCATAGGAGGTAATTACGAGATCGGAAGCCTCAATTTCTTTAATGAGAAGGGCCTGAGTTTGATTTCGATTGCTTCCGTGGTGCATGAAGGTTTTTAGCGAAGGCGCGAATTGTTCGATCTCCTTCTTCCAGTTTCCAATGACCGATGTCGGTGCGATTAACAAGGTGGGACCTGGTTGAATTGAGGCTTCCCGCTCTTGAAGGAGCCTCGCCAGTACCTGAACGGTCTTTCCCAAGCCCATGTCATCTGCGAGGCAGCCATTGAGTCCGAGGGACTCGAGAAAGCTAACCCAGGCCAATCCCCTCTTCTGATACTCACGCAATGCCGTTTTAAGTTTTTTTGGGTTTTCAGCAGGTTCAAGCTTCGTCGTGTCTCTCAGTTGCATCATCATCTTGCCGAGGGCAAGTTCAGGCTCAACTTCAAGAAAGTCAGGATCCTCAGAGGTCAACAAAATGAGTTGGCTGAGACTTGGCGTGTCCTCTTGGTTCTGTTGTTTATGCCAAAAGGCCAGCATCTCTCTCATTTTGGTTTGATCAAGGGCCAGCCAACGGCCTTGGTAGCGTACTAGAGGGGACTTACTTTCCACCAATTGCTGCCACTCTGTGGGGTCGATGGCCTTATCACCTAATGAAAGCTCATAACGGTAGCTGGTCAATGCCCGTAAATCGAGGTAGTGGTGATGGACAGGCCCAATTTCCTTGTCCTGCCGAGGTTGAAGTCTGATCCTCGGTCGTTTTCGACCCTGAGGTGTCCACCACTCAGGAATAAGCACAGTAAATCCGGCATCTTCCATAACCCACGCGTCGCGCATCAAAAACTCGAAAGCCTCCTGAGTGTTCAGTTCGAGTCTCGAGGGGTTGCATTGATCCAAGGCTTCCCATAACGGAGGGTAGATTCGCGCAGCTTGCCCCAGCGACAGTAGTATATTTTTAAGCAGTTGGTCTCCGAGACGGCGCTCCAAATCTTTTCTCAAATATGAGCCAGGATTCCAGAGCTCTTTGATCTGAATGTGGGATCCGGGGTCATCACTGGGTTCAAGAAGAATCTCAATCTGCCATACACCAGCTTCATCATCAGCCTCGATGATTTTAAAGACCAAGGTAAAGCCAAAAGCATCTCGCTGGACTGACAAACGCTGCCGCCAAGCTTTCCATCCTTTATAAAGCATGTGGCCATTCTTGGAATCTAGCGCCTCAAGCATTTTCATTTCCTGGCAGGCGGATTCAAGGACGGTGTTTTTGATCTCCTTTTCGACCCTCGTCCCAGAAACTCCTCGAACAACGCTTTGATGGAGCACGGTTTCAGCGCAGCGACGGAGAAGACTCTCTTTATCGTAGGCAAACTGGTTGGCATAGCGACAAGCGGCGGGCATGCAGTCCATGGCATCCCTGATCAGGCGATCGTATTCTTGGGTTACAAACTCCCACCCAGCAAAGATCTCGCTTTGAGGGTTAAGCTTGTCTAACGGGGATAGAGCAGGAATATAGCGGTCACTTGTGATCAGGCCTTTGATAGATTGACAGAACCAGAACCAAAACTGAAAGTCGCTCCCCAGTCGGCAGTCAGCCCGATGGTTGTAGGCGAGAAACTTGAGTTCGGTAAGTTGGCTGATGGGCCGAGTTTGCTTGTAAGCATCAATCTCCCAGGGATGGATCTCGAATGTTTCAGTGGGGCCATCAAGCTTAGGTTCTAGATCGATAGAGGGAAGCGGTGATCCAAGAAGACTGGGAAGGGGGAGTGTTTTTGAAGCAAAATTGAAGCGACGCTCAAACGGACTAATGACTAGACCGAAAGAATCCGTCATAAAATCTATAATTTCTGTTTTAGATAGAGATCTTCTATGGTGGCTTTTGCGTTTGCTGCTGCGGGTGTGTGAGTCCTCTATCCATAGCCAAAAGTCCCCTGTTCGAATCGGGGTGTCAGCAATGTCTGGGATCCATGCACAGTGCAGGACTTTCATACCTTTCGATGTCAATCTTTGTAAAACCGGATATTGTAGCCAGAACTGTTCGGGCCGTGCGTTTTAACTATCCATATGTTTAGCGGGGGTTTCAGTGTGTCTTGCAGTACCCGGAAAAATCCTGAGTATCACCACAAGCGAATCTGAGCTTGAACAAATAGGTCGAGTTCAATTTGGTCCTCTCATCAAAGAGGTCAACCTGTCATTCGTTCCTGAGGCAAAACAAGGGGATCATGTCATTGTTCATGCTGGGTTTGCGATTGCTGTGTTAACGGAGGACGAAGCCTTACCGATATACGAAACGCACTATGAAAGATCTGAGCAAGGGTAGACGCGTGGAAAAAAAAGAAATTTATCGGGATGCAAGGCGGGTTTCCGAGTTAGTTGAGGCTGTAAAAAGTCAATCAACAGGACCCATTAGGATCATGGAGGTTTGTGGCGGGCAGACGCATGGGATTCTACGCCATGGCATCGATCAACTACTCTCCCCTGAGATTGATTTTATCCATGGGCCCGGATGTCCCGTCTGTATAACACCAGAGGTGTATATCGATACTGCGTTGAGCATCGCCTCGAAATCCGAAGTGATTCTATTGTCGTTTGGCGACATGATGCGGGTGCCGGGAAGTCAATCGACCCTATCGGAAGCGCGTGCCGCGGGCGCCGACATCCGAGTCGTGTATTCGCCAACAGAGGCACTTGATGCTGCTGCAGAACATCCCGACCGACAAGTGGTCTTCTTCGCCGTGGGTTTTGAAACCACAGCACCTTCGTTTGCAGGCTTAGTTGAACTCGCAAGACTTAGGGGGTTTTATAATCTCTCGCTCTTAGTAAGCCACGCACGGGTTCTACCAATTCTGGATAGTCTTTGGACGCGTGATGCGCTTGATGTGCAGGGACTTCTTGCGCCGGGCCATGTCTGCGCCATCACGGGATATGAGGATTACAAGAGCTTCTCGATCGCGCACCATCTTCCAGTCGTTGTAACAGGTTTTGAGCCAGTGGATCTTCTTCGCGGGATACTTCGTTGTGCTCAAATGGTTAAGGCCGGTGAGTCAGGTGTTGTCAACGAATACCGCCGGGTTGTAAACCAGGTTGGAAACCCCACGGCGCAAAATTTAATGGAACGTATCTTCGAACCATTTGGCTCCCAGTGGCGGGGGTTTGGAGAAATTCCATATAGCGGTCTAAAACTCCGAGATGCTTATGCTGAGTTCGATGCGCTCAAACGATTCGGGATTTCGATCCATCAACAAGTCGACAGCGGCATATGCCGAGCCGCGGACATATTGTCCGGTCAAATCAAACCGACTGATTGTCCGGCTTTCAATGGCCCTTGCTGTCCGGATAAACCACTGGGAGCACCCATGGTCTCCACCGAGGGTGCCTGCGCCGCATATTACAGGTACCATTTCCACTCAGAACTGATTTAATGTTGATGGTTGATGCGCAAAGGAGAGAGCATGTATCTTCAGCTGGCCTACCCCAAATTTAAGTGCCTCAAGAGCACATTTATAATTGGATGCTTGGGTTTCTTCGCCCAAACGATGGCAATCGCGCAGGATAACGCTGCTGAGGCTAGAGCTAAGACCGAGCCCTATTATCGGGATGCGCAGAGTTGCAAATCAAAAAATCCCTCTAAATCGGGTGAGAGTCTCTCAATAGCCGAGGCCTCAGTTGATGAAACCGGCTATCTCATGTGTATGGAGGATCTTGGGTATCAGCAAGAGGCGAGAACGGACCCCCTACTAAAGGGGCTCGTCAAATGTCAGCAAAGTGTTCCCAACACTTCTGCTCGGGGTGTAACAACGATGCGTGCACCGACGGCATCAGTCTTTAGGGACTGTATGAAAGCAAGGGGATTTGATCTTGCGATTGCCAGTCCATCCGGTAAACGTCCGACCAATAACGCAAACTCCCTCCAGAAATCCACGCCAGAGTCTTCCTCGCCCGAAACCAATGGTGCCGGCATGCGAACGATTTTGATTCCAGGAGATGAGTTGAGCAATCCCTGATGACCGACGAATCGGAGTCCTGCCCATTGAATCAAACCGCCGGAGATCTGATCATGCTTGGGCATGGAAGCGGTGGTCGATTAATGCAGGATTTGCTTACGCGCTTGGTGCTGCCAATTTTCAGTAACCCGCATCTCGAGTCTAGACATGATAGTGCGGTTCTAGATCTACCCTTGTCTCGACAAGCGTTTACGACGGATTCTTACGTCATCAATCCACTTTTTTTCCCAGGTGGAAATATCGGTAGTCTTGCGGTATGTGGAACACTCAACGATCTATCGATGTCAGGAGCGCTACCGTTATATCTTTCAGTCGGCTTGATCATCGAGGAGGGCCTGCCCCTTTCGACGCTGGAGACGATTCTCACATCTATGGCGAATGTAGCCGCCCAGGCCGGAGTGAAAATTGTAACGGGCGACACAAAAGTTGTCGAAAAGGGTCGCTGTGATGGGATTTACATCAATACTTCCGGTATAGGCGTTATAAGAGAGCGCGCATCAATTGCTCCATCTTTCATGCAGCCAGGAGACTTGCTCATTTTGAGTGGTGATATTGGGCGGCATGGGGTCAGTGTACTGGCAAAGCGCGAGAGCCTTGCGATTGAGAGCGATATTGAAAGTGACTGTGCTGATCTTTCAGGACTAGTTCAGCAGTTACTTGATGTTGATGCGGGCGGGATTCACTGTCTCAGAGATCTGACAAGAGGGGGGCTTGCAACAGCCTTAATTGAGCTTTCTGATACCAGTGGACTCTCCATCAGGATTGAAGAGGAGCAGGTACTCGTCACTGAGGAGGTGGGCTCCTTTTGCGAACTTCTGGGATTAGATCCATTCTTTGTGGCTAACGAAGGTCGATTTGTGGCCGTCGTCGATCCAAAAAAAGCGAGCGCTTTTCTTGAGCGATTGCATGCCCACCCTTTGGGAAGGGATGCTAGGGTGATTGGGGAGGTTTCAAGCGCTTCAACTTCACGCGCGAGAGCGACGATGCGAACGCTCTATGGCACAGAGCGTTGGCTTTTCCATGCAAGTGGAGAGCTACTGCCCCGAATTTGCTAACGCAGGCTATTTAACATGGCGCATTAAACGTTTTCGCTTCTTTACCTGGCGCTCGGTCAGAACATTTTTCTTCCCTTTGAAGGGGTTATCTCCACCACGGAACTCGATTTTAATAGGGGTTCCCTCTATATCCATGGCGGCTCTAAAGGCGTTGGTGAGATAGCGTTTGTAGCTTCCAGGGATTTCTTCAATCTGGTTGCCGTGAACGATGATGGTGGGCGGGTTCGTCCCCCCTTGGTGGGCATATTTGAGTTTGATTCTGCGACCTCGGACCAGAGGAGGTTGATGTGCCGTAACGGCATCTTCGAGAATTTTGGTTAGATGGGCAGTTCCCATATTTGTCATCGTCGAAGCATAGACCTCGGCTACGGTATCGAAGAGATTTCCAACACCTGTGCCGTGAAGCGCGGAAATAAAGAACTTCTTTGCGAAGTCGACAAACATCAATTTCAGATCAAGTTGTCGCTTGGTTTCAGTCTTCTGGTCTTCAGTCATTCCGTCCCACTTATTGAGACCTATGATCAGACCTCTACCGATGTCCAGCACCATACCGAGGAGATGGGTGTCCTGCTCGGTGACACCTTCTCGGGCATCAATCAGGTAGATGACGACATGTGCTTTTTCTATCGCTTGCAGTGCCTTAATGACACTGAACTTTTCGATGGTTTCTCCTATTCTCCCGCGTCTTCGTATTCCTGCCGTATCGATCAGTGTGAATTTTCTTCCCTGCCGTTCAAAATCGATTTCTATGCTATCTCGTGTGGTGCCAGGCATATCGAATACCACGACCCGCTCTTCACCCAGGATGCGGTTGACTAATGTGGACTTGCCCACATTGGGTCTTCCTACAATAGCGATTCGTATGGATTCTTCATCCTCAAGGTTTTCTTCCGATTCGACGAGTTTGGGTAATCTTGCCTCTACCGTTTCGAGCAAATCCTGAATTCCTCGAGCGTGGGATGCCGATATAGGTTGAGGTTCTCCCAGCCCCATGCGATGAAACTCCCCAATCTCATCGAGTAGATGACCATGGTCAATTTTATTGGCGACGAGAATAACCGGTTTCCCAGTTTTTCTGAGTTGTGCCGCAATGATTTCATCACCGGGGTTGAGACCATCACGTGCATCAACCAGAAATAAGACTAGGTCGGCCTCTGTCAGCGCAATTTCAACCTGACGCATGGCTTGTTCATCAATGCCACCCTCAGGTGAGACTATGCCCCCGGTATCGACAACAAAAAACTCTCTTTCGCCTCTGGCTGAACGGCCATACTGACGGTCGCGGGTCAATCCAGGGAAATCCGCTACGAGGGCATCCCGGCTTCTCGTTAAGTAGTTGAATAGCGTGGATTTTCCAACGTTTGGTCTGCCGACCAGAGCAACAACAGGCAGCATTAGTGAATCTCAATGGCGGCCAAGACACCGCCGGCCGAATAAGCATAGATGATACCGCTGTAGACGACTGGTTTGGCCTGAATGGGTGTGTCATCCATTTCAAATCTTCCCAGAAGACGACCATCGTCTGCAGACAGTGCGTGTAAATATCCCTCGAAATCCCCGACGATGAGATAGTTTCCAAGTAATGCTGGCATAGTGAGGCGCCTTTGATGGAGCTCGGCTTGTTTCCACATGTCAGCGCCATTTCTAAGATCCAGTTCCCAGACGTCACTATTGGCATCACTAAGAAACAGGGACTTTCGACCAGCCACTAACCCGTGGCTACTGAAAAGTTTTGGTTGTCTCCATTGGACATCGCCATCATTCAAAGAAACACAGGACACGCCGGCCTGAAAACCCGTGACGTACAGAAGATCGCCGATCGCAAGCGGCTCTGCGTTGAGCTCGACCAAGCGCTCGACCTCAGAGCGACCACGTGGAACGGCGGTAGTCGATTCCCAAGCGGATTTTCCGTCCTGAAGTCCCACGGCAAGGAGTTTTCCCCCACCAAATCCATCAATAACCAGATCCTCAACAATTGAGGGTGACCCTAAGCTTCTGACAGATAGCGCAGGCATGGTTCGTTCGTGGGACCATTTGATATGACCTGTGTTGAGATCCAGACCGAATAGCCGACCGTCCGTGGTTCTGATGGCAACGATGTTTTTTCGAGCTCTCGGGAGGGCTAATACCTCGCTTGAAAGTATGGTCTTCCATTGAACGCTGCCATCCATCAAGCTAAGCGCAATGACTTCCGCGTTACTGGTTCCTACGAGGAGCTTGTCAGCTGCCTGCACAGGCCCAGATGAAATGCGGTGGCCCAAGTCCACGCTCCACTCTAGATCGCCCGTAATACGATTGTATGCTTCAACCTCACCGCTTTGAGCGGCCACGTAAACCGTAGCCTCATTTACGGACGGAACTAAATTGACGACTTTTTCGTTGTAGCCTTTGCCAACCGATGTTTTCCACAAGACCGTCATTTCAACGGAGGGGACGAAATCCTCGGAGAGTTCCTGTGGAGGTTCAGCGTTGTCAGTTCCAGTTAATAAACCCTGGACGGAAGTGTACAAATTCTTGAGCTGGTCGAGCTGGCCGCATCCTGCAAGGACAACGGAAATGCACAACAAGACAAGAAATCGCATTAGTTGTTTACCGGGATATCATTGATTTTCAGTTCCAGCAACGGTGAGGGCTCGCCCTGTTGAAGGGCTCCCTCGAAAGCAACCCGAGCTTCAGCTGATCTCCCCAACTGACTGAGCGCATTGCCGCGAGCTTCAAGATAAAGCCCTTTGAATTTACCCTGCTTTTTTGCGGGCACGGCATCCAGAATGCTCAAGGCCTTGGTCGCTTCCCCCGTCTGTGCCAAAAGAACCTTGGCTAGACGAAGTCGAGTCAGGTTTTCCATCTCCTCGTCATCGGCTTCTTTCAGGGCCTCTTCCAAAGTTTGTTGAGCCCCTTTTAGATCATTGCTATCCATCTTGCTTTTTGCCAGGAATAACCGGGCGTAGGCTGAGTAGGTGGTAGACCCATAGTCCTTGATAATACGCTCGGCAAGCTTTTGGCTCGCATCATTTGCCCCCTTTTGATTGGCTTCAGTGAGCTGATGATAAATCCAAGAGGCTTCCTCATTTTGGGTTCTTTGGTGATTCTGCCAGAGCTTCCATCCCCCAATAATCACTAGTCCCATTACGAGGCCCGCAAAAAGGGATTGTTTGTTTTCTTTCCACCACCTTTGCAGGGCTTCAAGTCGTTCTTCTTCAGTTGAATAGGTTTCCATAACTCTCTCTTTAATCCAGACTGTTGAGGGCACTGGCAAGGTTTGAGGTGCTCACAGTCGTCTGCACCCCCTCTTTGCGTAGTGGTTTGATACTTACCGTTTCATTAACGATTTCGTCGTCACCGAGAACTAGGGCGTGGCTGGCGCCACTTTTGTCAGCTTTTTTGAATTGACTCTTGAAACTTCCGCCACCGCAATTCACCAGCAAGTGAAGAGACGGTATCTCATCACGAAGGGTTTCAGCAATCGAGTGCACTTTTTGCTCGGCCTCTGACCCTACAGCAATGAAATAGAAGCTTTTCTGACTACGCTCTGGTAGAGCGCCGCACTCTTCAACAAGGTCGATTAAGCGTTCCATACCCAGCGCGAATCCGACGGCCGATCCCGCCTGACTTCCGAGCTGGACAAGAAGGCCATCGTAGCGGCCCCCGGCGCAAACGGTCCCCTGAGCACCTAATTTAGTCGTGACCCACTCGAAAACGGTTTTTGAATAATAGTCGAGGCCCCGGACAAGGCGTGTATTCAGAGTGAAAGGTACGCCATTCATTTCAAGGATATCGATGACACCCTTGAAGTGCTCTTGTGAGGATGCCTCAAGAAAAGAGCTCAACTCCGGAGCCTTTGCGATCAAATCGGCAAGATCCGGGTTTTTACTATCCAGAATTCGCAATGGATTGGTCAATAGCCTTCTCTTACTATCCTCATCGAGGCATTCGTAATGTTGCTCAAAATAGGCAACCAGATGTTCACGATAGACGAGTCGTTCCTCAGGAGTCCCCAAACTATTAATCTGCAGTTGAAGGCTGTCTTCAATCCCCAAGAGACGCCAAAGACGCCTAGAGAGTAAGATCAGTTCAGCATCAATATCCGGTCCAGACATGCCGTAGGTCTCAACGCCTACCTGATGAAACTGCCGATATCGTCCTTTCTGAGGACGCTCGTGCCTGAACATGGGCCCGATATACCAGAGACGCTGGATTTGATTGTGGAGCAGGCCATGCTCAAGGCAAGCACGAAGACATCCGGCAGTTCCTTCAGGCCTTAGTGTCAAGGAGTCGCTGTTGCGATCCTCGAAGGTATACATTTCCTTTTCGACGATATCGGTGACTTCTCCGATGGAACGTTTAAACAACTCGGTTCGTTCAACAATAGGGAGTCGTATTTCCTGATAGCCATAGCTATTCAGTAGGCTCGTTATTACGCGCTCAATGTATTGCCATTTCCAGCTGTCCTCAGGCAGGACATCATGCATCCCCCGGATGCCTTGGATTTTCTCAGCCATAGTAAATGTGATGTTTGAAGAGCGAATTCATTTGGGTCAAGGTTTCAGGAAGTCGCCTGAAGGCGGATTGTTCTTCGGGTTTTATCTTTAACTTTACCCACGAGCTGTCCACACGCGGCATCGATATCATCTCCGCGTGTCTTGCGAGTTGTGGTGATGAGGCCTCCTGTTTGGAGAATCTCACTGAATCTTTTAATCGTATTTGGCTCAGAGCATTCGAAGCCTGATCCTGGGAATGGGTTAAAGGGGATTAAGTTGACTTTGCAGGGTAAATGGCTCAGAACTCGTATAAGTTGGCGTGCGTGGGTGGAGGTATCGTTTACGCCTTTGAGCATTACATATTCAATGGTTACTTTTCTTCTTTTGTCTTTCGCTACGTATTGCTTACAGGCCCTGAGCAGTGAAGCGATCGGGTATTTTTCGTTAATCGGCACCAACTGATTTCGTAATTCGTCGTTGGGCGCATGAAGCGAGATGGCAAGGGAGACATCGCATACATCCGCAAGACGCTCTAGCGCTGGGACGACGCCAGAAGTGCTTAAGGTGACCTTCCGCTTAGAGAGGCAGTACCCAAAATCTTCCAACATCAGGTCTATCGCAGCAACGACATTGCTGAAGTTGAGTAGCGGTTCACCCATTCCCATCAGAACTACGTTAGTTATCGCATCCAGGCCGAGTTCATTTTGGGCCACCCAGAGTTGGCCAATGATTTCAGCGGTGCTTAAATTGCGATTAAAACCCTGACGCGCGGTGGAGCAAAAAGCACACTCAAGAGCACAGCCTACTTGTGAAGACACGCACAACGTGCCCCGATTTTCCTCAGGAATGTAAACAGTTTCGATGCGATTGCTTTCATCGGTCTCGAGAATCCATTTACAGGTGCCGTCCAGAGAACGCTGTTCATGAACGATCTTGGGGGGTCTGATTTCGCACAGTTCATGAAGACGTTCTCTAAACGAACGGCTCAGATTCGTCATCAGATCGAAGTCAGCAACGCCGCGCTGATGAATCCATTGAATGAGCTGAGAAGCCCGGTAGGGCTTCTCGCCCATCTCGACACAGAAAAGCGCCAAGGCCTCGCGATTGAGGCCTAGGAGATTTGTTTTTGCTTGGATCTTAGCGGGTTCTGGCGCAGAGTTCATTGGCCTTGAAGAAATAGGCGATCTCCTGAGCTGCCGTCTCGGGGCCGTCCGAACCGTGTACCGCATTTTCATCGATACTCTGAGCAAAATCCGCTCTGATCGTTCCCGGAGCAGCGTCCTTAGGGTTGGTTGCACCCATGATTTCACGGTTCAATGCGATAGCATTTTCACCTTCAAGGACTTGAATCATGACGGGGCCTGAAATCATGAAATCTACAAGGTCCTTAAAGAAAGGACGCTCACGATGAACGGCGTAGAATCCCTCAGCGATTTCTCTGTTTAGATGGGTCATTTTTGCGGCGACGATTTTGAGCCCCGCTTTTTCGAATCGGGCGTAAATCTCGCCAATTACATTTTTGGCTACGGCATCGGGCTTGATGATGGAAATAGTGCGTTCAATCGCCATGGGATTCCTCGAGGTCAAACGGTTTGTGGTGACAAGGCTTGTAATGCCCTTGCCTTAGGTAAACCGCACATTCTACCGCAAAGATTGAGGAGCGTTAAGAACCGTTCGCGGCTTGTCCTACTGAAAAACTCTCCCCACAACCACAACTTGCCTTGACGTTCGGGTTATTAAATTTGAACGCTTCAGAGATACCCTCCCTACGGAAATCAATTTCGATTCCATCAAGATAGGGCATGTCATCCTCTGAAATGACGACTTTGACAGATCCCTGCTCGAATACTCGATCATCTTCGTTAATGTGATCAGCGTACTCAATGGTGTAAGCGAAGCCAGAGCATCCGGATTTTTTTACACCCAGGCGAAGCCCGACGCCGTTGCCACGTTTAAGAATTTGGCGTTCGATTTGTTTTGCGGCACTTTCCGTTACTGTGATCGTCATAAAAACACCTATCGGCTAATGGGTTGAAAAGAGGAGTGGCAAAGTTGGACTAAAGCCTCGAGAAATTGATCAATGTGGACTTTTGTGCTGTCTTTTCCCAAGCTCACGCGAACGGCGCCTAATGCGAGCTCATCGGCAACGCCCATGGCCTTAAGAACTGGGCTAGGTGTTTCTGATCCCGTGTGACAGGCGGAACCGCTAGATACCGCGAATCCTTTTTTGTCCAGCATCATGACAAGTGTTTCCCCCCTGAAACCCTCAATGCAAAATTGGGTGGTGTTGGGGATTCTTTTGGCCTCTTCTCCAAAAATATGAGTCCTTTTAGGGAGTTGCTTCAAACCCAGTTCAAGGTGGAGTTGCAGGGCCTTTAGTTTCGATACTCTGTGTTCCATTTCTTGGTAGAGGAGTTCGGCGGCTTGGCCTAGCCCGACAATACCGGGCACGTTTTCTGTGCCACTTCTTACGCCGAATTCTTGTAGGCCGCCCCTCAAAGGGTTTTCGAATTTCCTATGATCCTTAAGTATTAGGGCCCCAACCCCTTTCGGACCGTGCATTTTATGCCCTGAAAGTGACATGGAATCGGCTTGGCTCTCCCGAAAATCAAAAGGAATCCTTCCAAGTGCCTGAACGGCATCAATGTGCAAAAAGGTGGCACCTTGGGCACAGTGGAGCGCTGCCTTCGTGAGATCATTCACTACGCCTGTTTCATTATTGGCAAGAATGAGGCCCAGGTAACCAATATTTTGAGGCATCTTCGAGTAATCAAGTCTTCCCATTGAGTCAACAGGTATCACGCAGGTATTTAGCCCTAGCTGTTTGAGCTGGTGGATGGGTTCAACAAGCGAGGCATGTTCGGTTGCGCTGCAAGCAATCAGGGCATCCCGACGTTTCGTTGCAAAACCAAGGATGGAAAGGTTATTGGATTCCGTAGCGCCGCTTGTAAAGAACACTTGTTCGGGGGCAGCCCCGGTCAGTAATGCAACCTGGGCGCGGGCTGTTTCTATAGCGTCACGACTGAGTCGGCCGAGTCTATAGAGAGCGGACGCGTTGCCGTAAAGGTCTTCGAGGTACGGAAGCATGGCATCCATAACTCTCGAATCGATAGGTGTCGTTGCATTATGATCCAGATAGATCATGGGACAGAAAGTTAAGCTCTTGCCCCTCTCTGCAAGGGGGCTTCGACCATGATCTGGCTTGCTTGAAGATCTTGACGTTCAGCAACTTGCTGAACGGATTTCCGGTCCAGAACATCCTGAAGCGTGATGGAGTTCAGGTAGCTTCGAATCTGCTCGCTGAGGCCTGACCATAGATCATGTGTGAGGCAGGGTTCAGCATTCTGGCAGTTTGCTTTTCCTCCGCACCGCGTGGAGTCTATCGTTTCATCAACCGCAGCGATAATCTCGGCGATGCTGATGGTATGAGCCTTTCGGCTTAACTGATAGCCGCCTCCGGGACCGCGGACGCCCTCAACCATGCTGCATCTTCTAAGTCTTGCAAAGAGCTGTTCAAGATATGAAAGCGAGATTTCTTGTCGCTTGGCAATATCAGTAAGGGTGACTGGTCTTTTCTCGCTGTGATAGGCCAAGTCGAGCATGGCTGTTACTGCGTATCGGCCTTTAGTTGTTAGTCGCACCGACTGGCTCCCGATCAAATCCATTAAGGTTTGGTCGGGAGGTTCACATATCCTAGCAAATTAGTCAATTATTCCCCGCGGGGCCCTTTTGGGGGGGAAGCTCAGTGTGAGGGACTATTGAGGCTGTGTTTTTCTGCCATCAACACAGTTATACGTTGCGGCGTTGCTCTTCATCATTAAAGAGGCAGGATAGTTTCCCTCTTTCACTTCCCTCACCTCTTCAGGTGTCACTCGTTTGCTTTCTTCCTGTGCGATACATTCACAAACTCCGATAACTTCCGACAAAAGAACACCAGTGCCCTTGAGATCCTGCTTTTCCTTATCCACACAAAGATCAGTAAATCGCCGCTCGAATGAGCGATGATCCTCTTCGCTCACAACGCCGGTGGCCGAGCTCGTGCCACTTGCTAGGGCCAGAAATAGCCCGAACATTTGGCTAAGGAGCGGTTTCTTGATAAGGGGGATTTTATTCATTGATGTACTACCTCTTATTGTTAGGGTCGCCCATTTTGGAGGTGGCCATTTTAGCTTGAATGCGAGGGTTCAGGCGCAAAGCTTCCTGAGGCCTTCCTTGTCCAAAATTCGAATCACTCTCTTTTCAACCGAAATGAGCTGCGTTGCCTCAAATTTGCTCAAGAGTCTACTCACGGTTTCAAGAGCGAGCCCCAGATGATTCCCAAGCTCCTGTCTGGTTAGGCTGAGATGGATTTGCTCTCCCGGGAAGCCACGAATCTCGTTGCGCTCAGTAAGCTCCAACAGGAAGTTAGCGAGCCTGATATCGGCGGGACGTTGGCCTTGCGATATCCGATGAATGCTCTGGTTGAATTGATCGCCGGTTCTTTGCAAGAGGATTTGTTGTAGACGCGGGACTTTTTGGCTCAGTGACTCAATTTCATTTGTATTGAGTTCGCAGTAACTGCTGTTTTCGAGGGCAACCAGTGAGCAGATGTATTTGCCAGAGGAGATACCGTCAAACCCCAAAAGTTCACCAGGCAAAAGGATCGCGATGATGGTTTCATTACCTGACTCATCGGTATGAACCAGCTTTGCAGTGCCTGACTTCATGGCAAAAATTCCAGTGTAGGAATCGCCGGCATGGTATATGTAATCGCCCTTCTGGGCTGATCTATTGCGCTTGACTGTGGAGGCTATGTAATCGAGTTCTTCAGGACCCATACCTTGGGGAATGCAGATGCGATTTAGGTTGCATTCTCCACAGGAAATTTTCTTCTCGGGTTTTGCTCTGTGAGGCGTCATCGAAGCGCTATGTAGTTAAAACATCAACACTAGAGCCGATAACAAAAATAGTCAAATCAAACTGGTCTAGTGTCCAACCTCAGGCTCAAGGGAACAGAGGATTAAGCAAGATCAACTGCCCCCACACAAATCTGAGTGGGGACAGTCGCGAGAGATAAGTTATGGGTTGTGTTTGTATGCGGAATTTGCTGAATCTTCGGCAATAGCCTTGGCTGCCGTCGCATATTTGTCATGCTCGCTTCCTTTCACCATGACCAGAGTCACCAGAACCGCAATCACAACAGCGCCAATGTAATACCAAAAATAATCTTTTTCTTGTTCCATGATTCTCCTCTTTCAATCTGCGCGTCATCAATTGACGCTGGGGAGAATTTAAAGGTGAGGCTGATTGCAGTTATTGATCTAGATCAATAACTGCAAAAATAGTATGGTAATTTCGATTGATGGAAAGAGGGTTTTATACGATCTGTCTTGCCAGATCGAAGGCAGCGCGGAAATCCAGAAAAACAGGAGTTTCGCTTTTGAGTAATGAACTCAGGAGAGCGCTCTGCAACTTGTATTTGATGTCCCCGATGGCCAGTGATCCGATGCCAACCGCCTGAGATGCGTTAACGGCATGAACGATGGGCTCTCCATTATGTGTTCTCTTGATGCCCTCAATCCCAAGAGGAGGAACGGCGTTAACATCGCCTGCGACTTTGAGACTTTGCGCATCTTTAAGAACGCTGGCGCTAAGGACTTGAACCCCTGCCTTGGCTGTACAAAATACAATATCAGCCTCAGAAATTAGGCGCGCTTTATCGGCATCTGAGCTTGCATAGGTTCCGACGAGAGAGGCACCGCAACGAAGGTTGTATTCATTCGCTTTGTTGAGGGCTGTATCGATATTGAAGGGATCAACAATAGTAACGTTGCAACCGGCAAGCGAGGCAATCACGGCGGTTGCTAGGCCAACGGGGCCAGTGCCACCGAAGACCAGCGCATTCATGTTTGTAAGGTCGAGATGGTGTTTTTCTCTAAGCTGTTTCTCAACGCAGGCCACCAATGCAGCAGCTGTGGTGAAGGCTCCACTAGGGTCGGCTAAGACGGAGATCACGAACGGAGGGACCATCGCTGCCTGTGCGACCTCCAGCATGTTTAAAGCAAGGCCGATATCCCGTCCACCGATGAAGATGCCTGTGCGCTTGACCCCAGACGGGCCACGAGAAAAGATGGCATCCTGGACTAATCCCTGCACCTGGCTCAGATCCACATTGCTGTAGGGAAAAATCTGTTCAAACCCGCTATCGACTGCCATGTTGATGTCGAAGGGGCTGACGTGAGCCATGGGGTCAAGCATGTGCAGTATGCTGGGCTTTTCGGTTTTTTCCATTGAGCCGGTCACCTTTTAATTTGCGTGAGTTGGGTCTTGGGTACCTTTAAATTAGGCGGGCTTGGCAAAGCCACGCGCCACTTCAAAGGCGTCCTCAAAGCTCAAATAGACTTTTGCTTCAGAGCTTCTCATGTGTTTTAAGAGTTCGCTTTGGGTTTTGTACTTAATGTTTCCAATGGCCAAGGCGCCTACACCGACCGCCCCACTGTGGGACCCGCTAATGGGCAGGCCGCTGAAGTGGGCCTCCAGTCCAGCGATTCCGGACGGGGGGACTGCGTTCACGTCCGCGGCCACCTTGAGAAGTGGCGCCGCTGCAACCAATTCGGCGCTTAGAACCTGAACGCCCGCCGCAGCGGTTGCAAATACCACATCGGCATTCTGCATGAGTTCTGACTTGTTGGCGTCTGCATTGCCTTCAATATTGGTTTGTCCATCCCCGAACTCTGAATTGCAGAGATTAGCTATAGCTTGGGCTTTCTCAAGCTGTCTACCGATAATCGTTACCTTGGCGCCGGCTTGAGCGGCGAGTGTTGCAGCGATTTGGCCAACAGGGCCCGTTCCACCCAATGCTAGAACCACTTTTCCGTTGAGATCGGTGTGGAATTTCTCTTCCAGCTCCCGCTCGACCGCCGCCACCATGGCCGCAGCAGTTGTAAATGCGCCACTTGGGTCCGCAAACACAGAAACTTCAAATGGAGGGACCATAGATTTGTGAGCCAGACGGACCATTTCGACCGCGAGTTTTGCATCTCGGCCACCGACGAAGATGCCGGTCCTCTTGAGCCCGCCGGGGCTCCGAGAAAAGATCGCATCTTGGACGAGCCCCTGGATTTCCGAAGTTTCCACATTCAGGTAGGGAATCGCAGAGGTCCAGCCAGCGTCCAGTGCCATATTGACATCGAATGGGCTAAGGTTCTTTTCCGTGGTGAACATGTGAAGAATGTAGGGCTTTTCCATACAAGGGCTCTCGGTATCTTGATCTGTCAAAAATATGAGGCGGCACCGGCTCGCCTCAGGCTTTAAAGGGCCCAGAATAGCATAGATGCGATATGGGCTCTGAGGGCTACGATCGCTGTTGTGTGAGAGAAAACGAAATCCGGTTTTAAAAAAGACTGCTATGGGAGTAAAATTGGCAGTTTATGTCAATTTAGAGTTCAAATTCAGTGAGTAGTGACTTCTTCTTTACCTCGGAATCGGTTTCCGAGGGTCATCCAGATAAGGTTTCAGACCAGATTTCAGATGCCATTCTTGACGCCATCCTGGCGCAGGACAAGCACTCTCGTGTTGCGGCTGAAACCCTCTGCAATACTGGGCTTGTTGTTTTGGCTGGTGAGATCACCACGAATGCCAATGTGGATTACATCAAGGTTGCCAGAGATGTGCTTCAGCAGATTGGCTACGACAATACCGAATATGGGATTGACTATAAGGGTTGTGCGGTCCTAGTCGCTTATGACAAACAGTCGCCTGATATTGCTCAAGGCGTCAACAAAGCTTACGACGATGGGCTCGATCAGGGTGCTGGCGACCAGGGTCTTATGTTTGGTTACGCGTGTGATGAAACGCCGACCTTGATGCCACTGCCGATCTACCTTTCACATCGCCTGGTTGAGCGTCAGGCCAAGCTCCGTAAAGATGGACAACTGACTTGGCTTCGCCCTGATGCTAAGAGTCAGGTGACTGTTCGCTATGTCAACGGACAGGCTGAGTGCATTGATACGGTCGTACTTTCGACTCAGCATGCGCCAGACGTCTCAGACAAGACACTTCGCGAGGCGGTTATTGAGGACATCATTAAACCAATTCTGCCAAAGGAGTTGATTAAGGGTGACATCAACTTCCTGGTAAATCCGACGGGTCGGTTTGTCGTGGGTGGTCCGCAAGGAGATTGCGGATTGACGGGACGCAAGATCATCGTAGATACCTATGGTGGAGCGGCGCCTCACGGCGGCGGTGCTTTTTCCGGTAAGGATCCTAGTAAAGTGGATCGCTCAGCCGCCTATGCCGGTCGCTATGTGGCAAAAAATATTGTCGCTGCAGGGCTTGCATCACGCTGTATGATCCAAATTTCATATGCGATCGGTGTAGCTAAACCGACAAGTGTCATGGTTGAAACTTACGGTACGGGAAAGATTCCGGACGCAAAGATTACCGATCTGGTGATGGAGCATTTCGATCTTCGCCCAAAAGGCATTGTGAATATGCTGGATTTGTTGCGGCCTATCTACCAAAAGACTGCGGCATACGGGCACTTCGGACGAGAGGAGCCGGAGTTTACTTGGGAGAGAACTGACAAGGCGGCCTTGTTGAAAGCTGCTGCCGGTCTTTAACGCTTGTCCCTCCTGTAAAGGGGGGCAATTGATCTAAACACAAGGTGACGAGGGGCGCTGCGACGGGACTCATTCCCGCCAGGCTCGTCGCCAAGTTCGTATAAACGGCGCTCGATTCACCCATGCCTTAGCGGGGTATCGAGCATCGTTGTCCGCTATGGCTGGTATAGACATTAGGAGCTGTAACCATGACCGTAGATCTCAAAGACTACAAAATTGCTGACCTTTCACTTGCAGATTGGGGGCGAAAGGAACTCAATATCGCCGAAACTGAAATGCCTGGACTGATGGCTATCAGAGAGGAGTTCTCCAGAGCGCAGCCACTTAAAGGCGCAAAGATTTCTGGATCACTGCACATGACGATTCAAACGGCCGTTCTGATAGAAACACTGACGGCGCTTGGAGCAGAGGTTCGATGGGCATCCTGCAATATTTTCTCTACCCAGGACCATGCTGCGGCTGCTATTGCGGCTAAAGGGATTCCTGTTTTTGCGGTCAAGGGGGAGACACTTGAAGAATATTGGGATTACACCCACCAGATCTTTGATTGGCCGGATGGCAGCTACTCCAACATGATCTTGGATGATGGTGGTGATGCCACTTTGTTGCTTCATCTTGGTGCCCGGGCGGAGTCAGATGTCTCGGTTCTCGGATCGCCAAGCTCCGAGGAGGAGAGAGTCTTGTTCGCATCCATACGGGCCAAATTGGCGACAGATCCGAATTGGTACTCGCTACGGTTATCCAAAATTCGTGGCGTGACAGAGGAGACCACTACGGGTGTTCACCGGCTGTATCAAATGCACGCAAGGGGCCAGCTCAAATTTCCAGCGATCAACGTCAATGATTCGGTCACAAAGTCAAAATTCGACAACCTGTATGGTTGCCGTGAGTCTCTAGTCGATGGGATTAAGCGGGCTACTGATGTCATGGTGGCTGGGAAAATTGCTGTTGTTGCTGGCTATGGCGACGTTGGTAAGGGGTCTGCTCAGGCACTTAGAGCGCTCTCTGCGCAGGTCTGGGTCACTGAGATTGATCCCATTTGTGCGCTTCAGGCTGCAATGGAGGGTTACCGTGTGGTCACCATGGACTATGCTTGTGAGCACGGTGATATCTTTGTCACAGCGACGGGCAATTACAATGTGATCACCCACGAGCATATGAAAAAAATGCGCGATCAGGCCATTGTTTGCAACATCGGTCATTTCGATAACGAAATTGAGGTTGCAGCGCTGGAGCAGTACCAGTGGGAAGAGATCAAGCCACAGGTTGACCACGTTATTTTCCCAGATGGAAAGAGGATCATCTTGTTGGCCAAGGGTAGACTCGTGAATCTTGGCTGTGGCACGGGGCATCCTTCTTACGTTATGTCTTCAAGCTTTGCGAATCAGACCATTGCCCAAATCGAACTCTGGACTGAGCGTGATTCCGGTAAATATCCGATTGGCGTCTATACGTTGCCCAAGCATCTCGACGAAAAGGTTGCGAGGTTACAGCTCAAAAAATTGAATGCTGTTCTGACTGAGCTCAGTGAAGAACAAGCAAACTACATTGGCGTCAAAAGGGAAGGACCTTATAAGCCGGAGCATTACCGCTACTAAGTCTCAGTCAGCGAGTACAAGCGGCGCGCGGCTCTTTTCGTTGCGCGCCGTCTTTTTTAGCTTCAAAGAGCGGGATAAAGTTATGGATACTCAGAAAAGCAAACCGAAGCTTTTCAGTATGGAGTTCTTTCCTCCAAGGAATGTGGAGGCAGAGCAGACCTTTGCTGTCTGCCTTGAAAATCTGTTGCCACTAAATCCGGATTTTTGTTCGGTCACCTTTGGAGCGGCAGGATCTACGCGTGAAAAAACATACGAGACGGTTTCTGCCATCAATCAGAAATACGGACTTGATGTGGCGCCGCATATCTCTTGTATAGCCTCAAGCCGGGACAGTATCCGGGAAATGTTGAAAAACTATCGGGAAAGCGGCGTAAGAAGGCTAGTCGCGCTTCGGGGGGATATGCCCTCCGGTATGCTTTCGGCAGGTGAGTTTCGCTATGCCAATGAACTGGTCGGATTCATTCGAGAAGAGACGGGGCAGGATTTCCATATTGAAGTTGCGGCTTATCCTGAAATGCACCCACAGGCATCTAGTCTTAAAAGTGACCTTGAAAACTTTAAAAGAAAAGTCTCTGCGGGAGCCAATAGCGCCATCACCCAATATTTTTTTACACCTGAGGCCTACTTTAGGTTCATCGATGACTGCGAGAAGCTGGGGATAGATATTCCAATTGTTCCCGGTATTATGCCTTTGACCAATCACGCCCAAATTTCCCGATTCTCTGAAATGTGCGGTGCAGATATTCCTCGGTGGATTAAGAAACGACTTGAGGGTTTTGGAGACGACCGCAAAGCCATCAGGGCTTTTGGATTGGATGTCGTCACAGGGCTGTGCGAACGTCTTCTCGACCAGGGTGCGCCCGGACTTCACTTTTATACACTTAATCAGTCTGAGCCGGTGCTAAGGCTTTGGGAGAATCTGGGAATACGCGAACTCATATCAAAGCGTGCCTAGCGAGGCTTGGGGTTCAATAGGGTTTATCGATGCGCGGGCTGACTCTTAAAGATCGAGATCTTCGGGTACTGTGGCACCCTTGCAGTCAGATGAAGGACTTCGAAAAGATGCCCCTGATTCCGATTAAGCGAGGATTTGGAGTCTGGATCGAGGACTATGATGGTAATCAATATCTGGATGCCATTAGTTCTTGGTGGGTCAACTTATTTGGGCATGCAAACCCCTACATCAATCAAAAAATCAAAGATCAGCTAGATCAGCTCGAGCATGTCATTTTGGCTGGATTTACGCATGAGCCAGCAGTCAGGCTAGCCGAACGCCTGACAGCCCTAACGGGTGGAAGAATGACCCGTTGTTTTTATGCTGATAATGGTTCGAGTGCCGTTGAGGTGGCGCTCAAAATGAGCTTCCATTACTGGCAAAATCAAGGGCAGAGCCAAAAGACAGGGTTCATCAACCTCAGCAATAGCTATCATGGGGAAACCCTCGGTGCGCTCTCCGTGGGGGATGTGTCGCTTTATAAAAAGATTTATGAGCCCCTATTGCTCAATGTGGTAACGGTTCCAAGCCCTGATTGCTTTGAACGCGAAGCAGGAGAAGGCTGGGAAGAGCATTCAAAACGTAAATTCGAACTTATGCTTGCTGCTTTAGAGCGGCATGCAGCAACCACAGCCGCTGTTGTGGTAGAGCCATTGGTGCAGTGTGCCGGTGGAATGCGAATGTACCATCCGGTCTACCTGACCCTGCTGCGAGAGGCCTGTGATCGGTATGGGGTTCATCTCATTGCCGATGAAATTGCGGTAGGATTTGGGCGAACTGGAACATTTTTTGCTGTTGAACAGGCTGAGATCGTGCCTGACTTTCTTTGCCTCTCGAAAGGTCTTACAGGGGGATATCTTCCACTGTCTTGCGTTTTAACTCGAGAGGAGGTCTACGAAGCCTTCTATGACGACTATACAACGCTCAAAGCCTTTCTCCATTCACACAGCTATACAGGCAATCCACTGGCTTGCACGGCTGCGCTGGCCAGCCTCGATTTGTTCGAAATCAATAACACAATTGAAAAAAACCGTTTGCTGGCCGAGGTGATGAGGCGTTCGATGGCATTGCTTGAAGATCACCCCCATGTTGCCGAAGTGAGGCAAACGGGTATGATCGCGGCCGCTGAAATGGTCAAGGATAAAAGGACGGGGGAAACCTATCCATGGCAGGAGCGAAAGGGGCTAAGTGTCTACGAATATGGTCTTCTGAAGGGGGTGCTATTGAGGCCTCTGGGTAATGTCATCTACTTTATGCCACCCTATGTCATCTCTGATCTGGAAATAGATCGGATGGTGCAAACTGGTCTAGAGGGCATTCATCGAGCAACGAGGGTTTAGGGTGCGGATATCGCGCATTTACATCAAAGACATCCTGACCTCAGGGCGAGAGCTGTGCCTAGAGGGGGAACGTGCCCATTATCTCAAAACAGTTCTTAGGGTGAAGAAAGGTTATCAGGTCACACTTTTTAATGGCAGTGGGCTGGATTTTTCGGCAACTGTTTTAGCTCTGGGTCGAGACACCGTCACATTCGAACTTGGAGCGTCCTCAATCATCAGTAAGGAGTCACCTCTTCATACTCATCTCGCGCTCGGCATTACGCGGGGCGAGAAGATGGATTTCACCATACAAAAAGCTGTTGAATTAGGGGTTAGTAAAATCACGCCACTTTTAACCAAGAATGCCGTTGTACGCTTGGATCATGAGCGACGTGATATAAAAAAAGGGCATTGGGAAAGAGTCATGATCAGTGCTTGTGAGCAATCTGGTCGTTCGACACTACCGATGATTGAAGAACCGACAGAGTTTTCTGGTTGGATTGCAGAACAGTCAGGGCTTAAGCTTTTACTTGACCCGTTGGCTCACGCTGGATTCGGCAACATAAAGCCCCAGCAGGGCCAAGGGCTTCTATTTTTGACGGGCCCTGAAGGGGGCCTTGCCCCTGAAGAGCGGGATTGGGCGGTAGAGAGCGGGTTTATTCCAGTGAAAGTCGGTCCCAGAATATTGAGAGCTGAAACGGCCGGCTTGGTTGCCGTCGCTTCTGCACAATTGCTTTGGGGCGACCTGTCGAGCTAGTCCCTGAAGTTTTGAAACTGTAGGGGCATATCCCACTTTTCATTTTTGATCATGCTGATGACCTCCTGAAGGTCATCTCTTTTTTTGCCGGTTACTCTAACCTGTTCTCCCTGGATGGCAGCCTGGACCTTAGCTTTACTGTCTTTGATGAGGCGGATGATTTTTTTTGCCAGTACGGCCTCTAGACCTTGTCTAATCAAAATATCCTGGTGTGCAAGACGGCCACTCACAGTTGGAGATTCAATCTTCAAACAAAGTAAATCGACCCCTCTTTTTGAAAGTCGTGGAGAGAGAACGTCCATCATTTGCTGAAGCTGAAACTCGCTGTCGGCCGTCATCGTGATGGTTTCATCGGTGAGATCAAATTTTGCTGCACTGCCCTTAAAGTCAAAACGCGTTCCAACCTCCCTATTGGATTGATCGACTGCATTTCTGACCTCGTGGAGGTCGACTTCAGACACAATATCGAAAGATGGCATATTGAGAACTAAGGTTTTCTGGATTTGATAATGGCATCGTACGCCCGCTGGATCTTTTGTGTTTTGTCATTGGCGGATTTCATTTGACGATCACTGGCCCCTTTTGCCGCCAGCTTATCAGGATGATGTTGGCTGATGAGGCGGCGATAGGCCTGTTTGACCTCGGATTCAGAGGCGCCAAAAGGAACACCTAAAATTTCATACGCCCCACCTATTGAGGCTTCATTTGCGAGCGGGCTGTTCGCGCGTTGGTATCGTCTTTGATAGCCAGTGTCATCCCGGGAGCCAAAGTTGGCAAATCGTTTTTCCGTGTTAAGTCGGGCCCTCAAGCCATAGAACTCGAACTTAGAGAAACCGATTAACTGACAAATATGAAGCAGAATGTTTTCTTTCGTTGGACTCATCGATCCGTCGACCAGAGCTGCTGCAGTCAAAATCTCCATCAAGGTCCTGGATAGAATATCTCGGTTTTGGCAATGCCTATGAAAGTCAGCAATGATAGCCTCGACGTCAAAAAGAGGTTGCTTGCCCTCAGCAAAAAGGTCCATGGCTTTATGTCTGAGAGAAGTGGGAAGTACCATCTTATCCATGATGCTTCGAGCGAAAGCGATTTCCTGCTCTGAAACCCTGCCATCCGATTTCGCGATATAACCCATCAAGCTGAAGGTTGCGGTGAAAAAGGCCAACTGAATGGTTTCGGAATCTTCCGAACCAAAATCGTCCGTCGTTAAGCGAAGGTCAAGGCCGTTTTGATCAATCTGATGACCAAAGGCTGCACCCAAAATGGCACCAATTGGGCCACCCATTAAAAAGCCGAAGGTTCCTCCTACCACTTTGCCTAACCAGCTCATGCTATATGTTTGTTATGATTGAGGTGAGGCCATTAGGCCAAAAATCTAAACTTTCATCATTTTAGTATCCAAATGAAGACTGCGGAAACACTTCACGAAAGTAGATTGAGCGATTTGTCGCTTATTGCTAGGGGTAAGGTAAGAGACATCTATGAGATTGACCCCTCTATGATGATGATTGTTACTACTGACCGCCTTTCAGCGTTCGACTGTATTTTGCCAGATCCCATTCCTGGTAAAGGGCAGGTGCTGACGGAGGTAGCAAATTTTTGGTTCGACCGATTAGGCCACATTGTTCCGAATCATCTTACGGGTGTTGCTGTGGAAAAGGTCGTGAGCGACCCTCAGGAACAGCGGCAATTAATGGGGCGAACCATCATCGTCAAGCGCCTGAGAGCGCTCCCAGTTGAGGCCGTGGTCAGAGGTTATCTCATCGGTTCGGGCTGGAAGGATTATCAGAAAACGGGTTGCGTATGCGGGGTCAAATTGCCCGCCGGGCTCCAATTGGCTCAGAAGCTACCAGAAGCCATCTTTACGCCATCCACCAAGGCGGAATTCGGGCAACACGATGAAAATATCGATTTCCAGACAACCATCCAACTGCTTGGCGAGCCACTTGCCAACCAAGTCAAAGACGTCAGTCTCAGGCTCTACCGAGAGGCTGCGGCCTACGCGCTGACCAAAGGAATCATTATCGCTGATACCAAGTTTGAATTCGGGGTCGATGATCGGGGCGTACTGCATTTAATTGATGAGGTATTGACGCCGGACTCCTCAAGATTCTGGCCATTGGACCAATACCAGGTGGGGGTCAGCCCCCCGAGTTTTGATAAGCAATTTGTCAGGGATTATCTTGAGACACTAACCTGGAATAAGCAGCCGCCTGCCCCCCACCTCCCCCCGGATGTCATCAATAAGACCGCTGAAAAATACCGTGAGGCCAGAGACAAACTGATCGGCGGATGATCATGAGAATTTCATGGAGTCGACGGCGACCGCTCTTTGCCTGAAAAGAGCTTTCCCTAGAGCTTCACCCGTTAGGCCTGATGCGAGCAGGGGACCTGCAGTGAACTTATTCGCCTCATCTCTCGCTTGTCTGAGCCATGAGGCATTGTTTTGAACTATTAGTGGATCTTGGCCGCGGGCTGAATAGATCGCCGCACAAGCTGAGAGATAGGCTTCAAAATCTGAAGACTTCCTAAACGCTTCGAGCTCCGACATGAGTTCCATGATGAGATTGCCATCTAGCTTTAGGATGTCTGAAAACAAGGGGTGAAGTCGCAACACCTTGAGCGCTAGTTTCTGAAAGCTCACAGGAGTTCTAAGGCGCTTTAAAAATGCCTGAAGTTGATCGGTATTTTCAAGATCGTGAACCAAGGTAGAAAAGCGAACAGAGAGGTCCTCTGTTTGAGTGGCCGCAACGTCAAGCGCTTTTAAACCCCAGTCAGTCGCAGGATGAATTTCCGGAAAGATCACGCCGAGCGCATGACATCGAAATAAGGCATCAAAAAAAGTAGATGGGTGTTGGGTTTTGAGTGACTTGAGGGTTTCCGCCCAAACTCTCTCTGGAACCAGAGCGCTGACCTCACCATTGTTCACCATCTCTCGCATCAGGGTGTTGGTTTCGGGGTTGATGCTAAACCCCAGAGGAAATAGCGTAGCTGCAAATCTGGCGGTTCTAAGCACTCGCACAGGATCCTCCCGAAAAGCTGCAGTAACATGCTTAAGAGACCGCTTCTTGATGTCCTCAAGCCCTCCATAGGGATCAAAAATATGGCCTTGAGAGTCCATGGCCATGGCATTAATGGTCAGATCACGCCGTCCCAGATCTTCCTCCAAAGTGACGTCAGGGCTTGCATGAAAAACGAACCCGCGATAGCCAGGCGCCGATTTTCTCTCTGTTCTCGCCAGCGCGTATTCTTCTCGGGTCAGAGGATGAAGAAAGACTGGGAAATCTTTCCCAACCGGAAGAAAGCCTTTTTTAAGCATCGAGTCAGAGCTTTCTCCCAGCACCACCCAGTCACGCTCCAGGATGGGTTTGCCTAGAAGAAAATCTCTCACGGCGCCACCGACAAGATAAGCCCTAACCTTGGGCTCACTGGGGGGTTTAAAATCATGATTCATCAGGGTAAAGACTTCCATTGGTCTAGCTTTACCGCATTGTAGGGCAGAATTTGGCTCTGAGTTTGGCGTCTTTATGCCTATAGACTACCCCAAGGAAATATCTATTTATTTCATGGGGCTACGAGAGAATATTTTGGGCGCATACTCAATGGATGCCTGTCTTCATCACTGAATCTTTATAAAGCATTAACGCTTCAACGAGGATAACGAGTGGATTCAAACAAAATCATGATCGAAATCGAATATTGCACACGTTGCCGATGGATGCTCCGAGCGGCTTGGATGGCTCAGGAGTTGTTGACAACCTTTGAAGACGAGCTTGCGGGGATCACCCTTATTCCTGGAACCGGGGGCATTTTTGAGGTAAGGGGTAACGGACTTAAGTTCTGGTCCAGATCCCTAGAGGGTCGTTTCCCGGATGCCAAGGAGCTGAAGCTCAGAATTCGAGATGCCATTTATCCAGAAAAGCCCCTCGGGCATTCGGATTACACGACGCGATAGACGCTCATTCAAGCTTTAAGGAGATGGTAAATTGAAATAGCGGCAGCGGTGAGCGTCGATAAGCCGATGACATACAAAATCCAAGGGGTATGGGCATTGACTTGACTTTTTGCGAGCAAAATTCCAAGACGACGCCTTTCCTCTCCTTCAATTTCAAGTCTGGTGCTCAAATCACTCACTGTCGCCTCCAGGCTGTGGAGCCGTGCCTTCAAGAGGGCTGATTGCTCAATTGATTCAGTGGGTGGGGTCTGATCGTCAGGGTTCAGCATAGAGGATATGGCTTGACGTCTAAAAACTCATTCACAATTTTATTCTATATTTTGAACCTGTTCGCGCATCTGTTCGATCAAGACTTTCATTGTCAGAGATGCTCTTGTTGTTTCGATATCCTGAGACTTTGAGCCCAGCGTGTTCGCCTCGCGATTAAATTCCTGTAGCAGAAAATCCAGCTTACGACCGACTGGAGTATCAAGAGTGAGGGTCTTGAGTACTTCATCAATATGACTCTCTAGTCGTTCAATTTCTTCTGTAATATCAATCTTCTGAGCAAGATAAACGCATTCCTGCTCAAGTCGATCCTGTTGTAGGTTTTCGCTGACTTCAAGCAACCGAGCCTTCAATTTGTCTCGATTGGCTTTTAGAACGATTGGAATTCGCGCTTTTGCCTCCAACACACAGGCTCTAATTTCGAGGCATTTGTTTTCGATGGATGCGGCTAACTGACGACCCTCAGTTTCCCTCGACAAGGCTAGTTCAGTAAGCGTCTTTTCCAATAGTTGTAGCACGGCTGGAGTGAGTCTCTCGTAGTTCAATTCTGGAACTCGAAGCGCTTGAGGCCATTTTAGAAGTTCAAGTGGCGTTATCGGTCCGAACTGGATATGGCCTCTTTCCTGAATGAGTTTTGCGACTGAGAGGACCTGGTCTATGACAGGGAAATTAGGCTCAAGCACATTCATCAAATCGTCAGCAGCCTTGATCTGGAGTGAACACTCAACACGACCTCTGCCTAAGCGGCTACCCAGGACGGCTCTTACCTCGGGCTCAATAAAGCGGATCG